>CAZOUU010000083.1:0-7052 GCA_964583045.1 uncultured Lachnospiraceae bacterium
CGAATAAATTCTTCACCGATAATCTTACGTTTTGCTTCTGGTTCTGATACCCCTGCCAGTTTTTCGTAGAATCTATCCTGAGCATTTACACGGATAAAGTTAAGGTCGTATGGTCCTTCTGGTCCAAATACGGCTTCTACCTCGTCTCCTTCGTTCTTACGCAACAGACCTTGGTCTACAAATACACAAGTTAACTGTTTTCCTATGGCTTTTGATAGTAATACTGCTGCCACTGATGAATCTACTCCACCCGATAATGCGCACAATACCTTACCATCGCCTACTTTTTCTCTTACTGCTTTTATAGTGTCCTCTACAAACGAAGACATAACCCAGTCTCCTACACAGCCACATACCTTGTATACGAAGTTAGATAGCATCTTCATACCTTCATCCGTATGCATTACCTCAGGATGAAATTGAGTGGCATATAAGCCCTTCTCAACGCATTCCATAGCTGCCACTGGACATACTGGAGTAGTTGCTGTTATTTTAAAGCCTGCTGGTGCTGTTGCGATATAATCTGTGTGGCTCATCCAACATATAGTCTTCTCATTTACATCCCCAAATAGCATCGAACTCTTATCTACTGTTACCTCTGTCTTACCATATTCACTTACTGGTGCTGTATCCACCTTGCCCTCTAAGGTATACGCCATTAGCTGTGAACCATAGCATATTCCCAATATAGGAATGCCGAGTTCATATATTGCCTTATCATATCTAGGGGATTCTTCTTTATATACACTGTTAGGTCCACCTGTAAATATAATTCCCTTGGGCTTCATCTCTTTTATCTCATCTAAACTCATAGTATAAGGATGAACTTCACAATACACGTTGCATTTTCTTACACGTCTGGCAATCAATTGATTGTACTGACCACCAAAGTCCAGTACTAACACCATCTCTTTATCCACTAAATGTACCTCCTGCTTTTATCTATACATAATTTTCTCTATCATTCTACATTATTTGACTATATAAAACAATACTATTTATTTATCTGTTTTGTTACATTTTTAACGGCCGCCTGTAACTGTGTATCTTGAGATTTCTCAACTTCTATTTCCTTTTTTAACTCATCTGGTAATTCCACCTCCACATCTGGTGCTATACCTACCTTATGAATATCATTTCCATTAGGTGTAAAATATTTGGATATAGTAAGCTTCACACAAGAGCCATCCTGCAATGGGAACAATCTCTGAACTATACCTTTTCCAAATGTATTTTTTCCAACTATAGTAGCCATCTTATAATCCTTTAGCGCGCCTGTATATATCTCTGCGGCACTGGCACTATTCTCATTAGCCAATACCACCATAGGTAAATCAAAGGATTCCTTATCAGTAGAATTATATTCCTCTAATATATTACCATTCTTATCCTTGGTATATACTATCTTTCCCTCTGGTAACATAAAATCTAATATATCTACTACCGAACCTAATAGTCCACCTGGATTATCTCTTACATCTACAATTAATCCCTTCATTCCTCGGGCTTCTAAATCCTTTACTGCAGCTATATACTGTTCAGCAGTCTTCTCGTAGAACTCAGCTATAGTTATATACCCTATACCATTATCTAACATCTCATATTCGACTGTAGGATTATCTACTGTTCTTCTAATCACTTCAAATGTAAGAGGCTCTGCTTCTCCTTCTCTCTCTACAGTTACCTTTACAATAGAGCCTTCTTCACCCTTTATAAGCTTAACTACCTCTGATAACTCCATATCACTATTTAGTAAATCCAAATCATCTACTCCAACTAATACATCCCCTTTTAGAATACCCGCATCAGCGGCCGGTCCTCCTTTAAAAGGTTTTATCATAGTTATCAATCCTGTATCCGGATCTCGTTGCACCTGCACACCTATACCCACATATTCTCCTGAAGTGCTCTCCTGTAGCTTAGCATACTCCTCCGGTGTATAATATACAGAATACGGATCATCCAGGCCTTCCATTAATCCCTTGTACACACTCTCGGTCATAGCTGATTCATCTGAATCAAAGTAAAAATATTCATCAATAATACTTTGTATAGCTTCAGCCTTATCCTCTACATCCCCATCAATTACTTTGTCTCCATCGGTCTTTGTAGTGGTGGTACTACTAGCAGTACCATAATTAGAGCCTCCGTTACTTGACGATGAACTGCTTAGATCTACTAGAGTACAGCTATTTATCACCATAGCTACCACTAACAATAAAGCTACCGTCTTCATCTTAGAATAAATACTTCTTACCATTTTACTATTTTTCATAACACATTCTCCTTATAAACCAGTAAAGAACAGGAACAAATTAATCCCCCTGTTCTTTACTATATATATTATAAATTTCAAAACTATATGAATTTTATATATCAACCACTTACATAACTCATAGGATTTACATACTGTCCATTAACTATTACTCCAAAATGTAAATGTGGTCCCGTAGAATATCCTGTAGAACCTGAATATGCTATAACCTGACCTGCCTTTACCTGCTGTCCTACACTAACCGCTAATGAAGAGTTATGCATATATACAGTGACCAATCCGCCATGATCTATCATTATATAGTTACCAGCAGAACTACTGTATTGAGCTATCTTTACCGTACCATCAGCTACTGCTATAATCGGACTTCCAGATGCCACGCCTATATCTATACCCTTATGGTAAGTAGATGCTCCCGCTGTAGGTGCCTCTCTAGCTCCAAATCCCGATGTAATTCTATAGCTAGATGGACATGGCCACAGCAACGCTCCACCACTATAAGTAACCTGTGTTCCACCATTAGCTGCTGCCTGACTTGCTGCAAGAGCCGCCGCCTGAGCTGCTATCTGATCTTCTATAGCCTTTAATTGAGCCTCATACTGTGCTACTACATCTGACTGAATAGATATGGAAGAGTCAAAAGCCGCTATCTCACCATTCTTTGCCTCTATAAGAGTATTTACTGTAGTTTGCTTTTCTTCCTGCTCCGTCTTCAATTCATCTACCGAAGCTAAATCATTCTGTAACACTAGCTCCGCATCCGCTATACTCGCTCTAGTCTCTGCAAGAGCATCTAGCATATTTTGGTCATAATTAGTCATCTGGGATATATATTCAGAACTGTTAATTACATCAGCCATAGATTCTGCTGCCAATATAACCTCTACATAATCCATATCGCCATTCTCATAGATATATTTAATTCTCTCCTTCATAGCGTTATATTGTCTCTCTTCTTCTGCCTTTGCCTCAGCCAACTCCGTCTGCTTAATATCTATTTCTGCCTCTAGTTCTGTCTGTCTAACAGATAAGCTGGTAATCTCAGTCTCTATACCTGCTAATTGTCCATCTAATTCTGTTACATAGGATTGCAAATCAGATCTGTCAGACTCTAACGCATCCAGTATATCCTGAGCCTCATTCTTCTTATTAGTAATACTATCCTTATCGCTAATAGAAGGAGCTTCTGTAGTACCTCCATTGGATTCAGTTGTAGGGGTAGCATATGTGTTAAATGACATAGCTGTTACTAATATTATAGCCAAAAGTACTCTTGCACATACCTTTTTTTTCATATAACTGCCTCCTATACCTTTAAATGTCTTCTTGTAGTAATAGCACTACCAAATAGTCCTATAAATACACCTACACCTATCATTACTGGTGCTAGTATCTTAAATATCTCTTGTTCTGGAACAAATGTAATCAATGTATTCACTATAGGGAATCTCTCTGTTACATAGCCAGTTAAAGCATCATACATAAAGTACAATAAGCCAATAGGTATAACTGAACCTACAAGTCCTATAATAAATCCTTCTACTAAGAACGGAGATCTAACAAAGGAATTAGTTGCACCGATTAATTTCATAATAGCTATCTCTTCTTTTCTAACAGTAATACCTATAGTAACTGTATTACTTATAAGGAATATAGATACTAAAAGCAATATTACAATAATAGCCATAGATGCATAACTAACTAAGACATTAATGGTCGCTAAACTACTAGCAGCAACCTCCGAACTATTAACCTGTCTTACTCCTTCTAACCCTTGCAAGTATTTCACAAACTCATCCTGCTTAGACACATCCTTAAGAGTAATCTCATAAGATGCAGAATGTGCTAGTGGATTATCATCTCCGAAGGTATCCATAACCTGTTGCTTACTGTCAGGGTATTTCTGATCTAAGAACTTCTCCCAAGCCATTTCAGCAGATATATAATCCATAGTATTAATTTCTTTTCTAAGTCTTATCTCTTCACCAATAGCAGTCATCTGATCACTAGTTATATCTTCATCAAAAAATACTGATATGGTAACCTGACTCTGTACATCGCTTACCGCAGTCTGAAAATTAACAACTATTGCATAAAATATACCAAAGAGGAATAAGCATGCTACTATGGTTCCTATAGATGCAAGGGAAAACATCATATTTCTACGAATATTCTTACAACCTTGTTTTATACTGTATCCCAATCTACCAAGTTTCATCTTTGTATCCACCTTTTATTTCATCGCTAATTATTTGTCCGTGTTTCAATGTAATAACTCGTTTTTTCATCATATCAACTATATCTTTATCATGAGTAACTATAACTACTGTAGTACCTCTCTCATTAACATTCTCTAGTAATTTCATAATCTCCCAAGAAGTCTTAGGATCTAGATTACCAGTAGGTTCATCTGCTAACAATATAGGAGGATTATTAACTAATGCTCTAGCTAATGCTACTCTTTGTTGCTCACCACCTGAAAGTTCTCTAGGATATGCCTTATACTTATCAGTAAGACCTACTAGAGATAACATAGTAGGAACTTGTCTTCTTATATATCTAGTTGGTGTCTCTATAACTCTCTGGGCAAATGCAACATTCTCATATACAGTTCTGTCTTTTAATAGTCTAAAATTCTGAAATACAAATCCTATCTCTCTTCTAACTTTAGGAACTTCTCTATTCTTAAGATTAGAATAATCCCAATTGGCAACCTTAATCCTACCTTCTGTGGGTTCTATCTCTTTAAGTAATAGATTCATAAGAGTGGATTTTCCAGAACCACTACTTCCTGTTATAAATACAAACTCACCTTTTTTAATATTTAAAGTAACATCATTAAGAGCTGTTACTCCCGTAGGGTAAGTCATAGTAACGTGATCAAGCACTAACATAATGTGCTCCTTTCTCTACTGCGTATTATGTCTCTAAGCTCTAGTAGTCAAGTGACTCCATATATTTCATATATTTAACTACCATAAGAGCAATCTTAAATGTAATAGCATCATCAAATACTCTAAGATCTAAATTAGTACTCTTTTGTAGCTTGTCTAATCTATATACTAATGTATTTCTGTGAATATACAACTGTCTAGAAGTCTCTGATACATTAAGACTATTCTCGAAGAACTTATTAATAGTTGCTAAAGTCTCTTCATCAAATTCATCTGGAGATCTACCTTCAAATATCTCCTTAATGAACATCTTGCATAGTGGTATAGGTAATTGATATATTAATCTGCCTATGCCTAGATTGCTATATGCAATAATCTCTTTGTTCTCATAGAATATCTTGCCTACATCTAAAGCCATCTTAGCTTCCTTGTACGAACGAGATGCTTCTTTGATTTCGTTAACTATAGTACCATATGCCACATGAACAGAGCTCATAGCTTCTGTATTAAGCATATCAACTATAACCTTAGCAGTCTTACTCATATCATCATAGCACTCTGTAGGCTTTACTTCCTTCACTAAGATTATATTCTTCTCATCTACTGCTGTAATAAAATCCTTAGTCTTGCTAGAGAATAAGTTACGAACTGTCTCTAAAGCATTTGTATCCTTCTCGTTCTTGGTTTCAATTATAAATACTACTCTCTTAACATCAATGTCAATATGTAGCTTCTTTGCACGATTATAAATATCAACTAACAATAAATTATCTAATAACAAGTTCTTGATAAAATTATCCTTGTCAAATCTCTCTTTATAAGCAACTAATAGATTCTGCACTTGCAATGCTGCCATCTTACCAATCATATATACATCGTCCGTCTCGCCCTTAGCTAAGATAATGTATTCTAATTGATTGTCGTCAAATACCTTAAAGAACTGATAACCCTGTAAAACCTGACTCTCGGCTGGAGAATCTACAAACCCCAACACTGCATTTTCATAGTCATCAATATCTCTTAAAGTTGTAGCCAATGTCTTACCTTCTGTATCCATTACACATAAATCTGTACGCGTAATTGATTTAATCCCCTCAATTGTATCTTGAAGTATTTGATTTGATATCATCTTCTCACTCCTTACTATAGTTTCGTGAACATACACTTATTTCTATTTTAATGCATATTTGACAAAATTAAAAGAGGAAATACATATTTTTTATGTATTTCCTCTTAATTGTTAAAATTATATCAACTATTAGTTAAGAATAACTTCTTCTGTTTCTTTGTCAAAGATATGTATCTTACTTAAGTCAAATGCTAATTTAACTGTATCACCAGGTCTTGCTGTAGTACGAGCATTAACTCTAGCAGTGATATCAAATTGATCAATTGTGAAGTATAAGTATACTTCAGCGCCTAACATCTCGTAGATATTAATTCTTGCATCGATGATACTCTCTGGAGAAGACTCGATGAATAATTGCTCATCATGTACATCCTCAGGACGAACACCTAATACAACTTCTTTGTCAATGTAATCGCCTTCAATAAGCTTAGTAGCTTTTGAATCTGGAACCTTGATTGAATGAGAACCAAACATTAATAATACATCAGCGCCAGATTTAACAATCTTACACTCGATGAAGTTCATAGGTGGCATACCCATAAATCCAGCAACGAATAAATTAGTTGGGTAATCATATAAGTTCTGTGGAGTATCAACTTGTTGGATGATACCATCTTTCATAACTACGATTCTAGTACCAAGAGTCATAGCCTCTGTCTGATCATGTGTAACATAGATAATAGTTGTCTGTAATCTCTGGTGTAATCTTGAAATCTCAACACGCATCTGAACTCTAAGCTTAGCATCTAAGTTA
>CAZOUU010000084.1:0-2593 GCA_964583045.1 uncultured Lachnospiraceae bacterium
TCCCTTAAATGTAGACGCATCTGCCATCTCATCCACAGCCTTATGTAAGCTATCAATAATAGCTGGAGCTAGGGGTTTGGTTACATCTCCTATACCTAATCTTATAATACTGGCCTCTGGATTAGCCGCAGAAAATGCTGTAACCTTTTTTGCTATATTAGAAAACAAATAACTTCCTGGTAGTTTTAAATAATCATCATTTACTTTAAACATCTTATTTCCTCCAATCAATTCTATACTCACAAACATATAACATTATAATATTAACTTACGTATATGACAACTTATTTCTAGTATTTTTTAATTTCTCCTTCAAACACTGTAGTAGCTGGACCTGTCATATATATCCTATTATTTTCTCTATTCCATCTAATTTTAAGGTCCCCACCTAATAATATAACTGTTATTTCTTCATCTGTATGCCCATTTAATATAGCTGCTACAGTCGTAGCACAAGCTCCAGTTCCACATGCTAGCGTCTCTCCGGTTCCTCTCTCCCATACTCTCATCTTCACTGTATGCCTATCAACTATCTGAACAAATTCCGCATTAACTCTATGTGGAAATGCCTTATGGTGTTCAAATAATGGACCTACCTGTTCAAGTGGAAATGTATCTACATCCTCCACAAATACCACTGCATGAGGGTTACCTACAGATACACAAGTCATTCTGTATTCCTTACCCTCTACCTCTATGATATCATCTATAACCTTATCCTTATCAGATATAACTGGAACCTTATCTGCTATCAGCTCTGGTTCTCCCATATCTACAGTAACCATAGTCACTTTTCCATCATTAACTATTAAGTCAAGATATTTTACACCTGCTAATGTATCTATGGTTATACTAGTTTTATCAGTAAGCTTATGGTCATATACATATTTGGCAACACATCGAATTCCATTACCACACATCTCTGACTGTGTTCCATCAGCATTATACATATTCATAAAGAAATCTGCCTTATCTGATGCTTCAATCATAATAACGCCATCAGAACCTATCCCAAAATGTCTATCGCTTAAATCTATTACCATAGGTGTAGGATTAGAAATTTTACCCTTTGTACAGTCTATATATACATAATCATTTCCTATACCTTCCATCTTAGTGAATTTCATAAATTATACCTCCATGCTCGTTCATACCGTAAATAGTTCAAGAACCATTTTTGCTGTCTCTACCATATTTATTCCATTATCCATACTTTTCTTCTGTAAGTATTTATGTGCATCATTTTCGGTGTATCCCTTTTCTTCCATAAGCTTTATCTTAGCATCAACAATAATTTGTTTATCCTTACTGTCTCTTACTCTTGGTTGCTGTCTGCGTTTCTTATGCTCTATCCATAGCTCATCTAAAATATCGTTAACTCTGCTTACCAGCTCCTGCGCTCTAAGAGGCATAGCTATAGTCTCTACCTTGTCTATCATCACATTCATACAGTTCATTTGAGATGCAATTAACAACATCTTAAAAGTCTTAGGCATATAGTTGTATAATTCAGAATACATCATATCTGCATACTTATATCCACATATTACTATTCCATCTTCTAAATCATCTAATGCATATATAACTTGAGCTCCAGTAGTACACACGCTTGTTACATCTATACCACCTCTTACCAAAAGATTTCTAATGCTTCTCGCTTCCTCCATCTTAGGGAACAAAACTATTACACTAACCATGTGTCCTCACCTCTTGTCCCTCAGAAATTATGCATATATTAAATCTTATATAAGTATTCGCCTATCTCCCATTCTGTAACCTGGGTTCTATATCTATTCCACTCATCACTCTTAGCTTCTATATATTTATTAGATACATGTTCACCGACAACGCCCTTAACAAAGTCATCCTCCATAAATGCATCTAGTGCCTTTGTTAATGTAGTTGGTATAGCCTGAATACCTCGTTCCCTTATCTCCTGTTCAGACAAATCAAATATATTACAATCTATACTATGTGATACCTTCATCTTATTCTTAATACCCTCTAAACCAGCAGCCAGACATACTGCCATAGTAAGATATGGATTAGCTGCTGGATCCGGACATCTAAGCTCCACTCTAGTACTAGCACCTCTAGCTGCCGGTATTCTAATAAGTGGACTTCTGTTAGTTGCTGACCAAGCTATATAAATAGGTGCCTCAAATCCTGGAACCAATCTCTTATAGGAATTAACAAGAGGATTAGTAATAAGAGTCATACCTTTTATATGATTCATAATTCCGGCTATAAAATGATATGCATCCTCACTTAGTCCATTCTCTCCATTAGGATCTGCAAATATTTTATTACCATCCTTAGATAACGACATATTAACATGCATACCTGAACCATTAATTCCATATATCGGCTTAGGCATAAAGCTTGCAAATAAACCATGACGTTTAGCTATAGTCTTAACTACTAATTTAAATGTCATTATATTATCAGCAGTCTTTAATGCATTATCATACTTAAAATCTATCTCATGCTGTGCTGGAGCTGCCTCATGATGAGAGGCTTCTATCTCAAAGCCCATCTCCTCAAGTACAAGTATCATATCTCTTCTAGCATTCTCGCCTAAGTCTAACGGTCC
>CAZOUU010000084.1:2603-6925 GCA_964583045.1 uncultured Lachnospiraceae bacterium
CTAAATCAAAATAACCTGCTTTCTCATGCGACAATGTAGTAGGCATTCCATCATCATCTGTATGAAATAAGAAAAACTCACACTCAGGACCTACATCAAAGCTATATCCCATATCTGCTGCTTCCTCTAATACCTTTTTTAATATGTATCTTGGATCACCTTCAAAAGTAGTACCATCTGGTCTATATACATCACATATTAATCTAGCTACCTTACCATGCTGTGGTCTCCAAGGAAATACCTCAAATGTATCTAAATCCGGATATAAATACATATCTGACTCATCTATTCTAACAAAACCCTCTATAGAAGAACCATCAAACATACACTTATTATCTAATGCTTTTTCTAATTGACTAGATGTTATAGCCACATTCTTTAATGTACCAAACATATCTGTAAACTGTAATCTTATAAACTCTATATCTTGTGTTTCAACAATCTTCATTATATCCTGCTTTGTATACTTGCTCATATTTCTTACTCCTTTTTAGATGTATTTTAACGCAATTATGTAATCTATGTTATATCAATTACCCTTGTTTGTCAATTAGAGCAACACTTAATATTATTAGCAATTAACCCCCTTTTACGTAATTATATGCTACCAAACAATTTAAAAAACCGCCCCTACTATAAGTAGGAACGGTCTCAATAATCTGTAAATTAATCTAGAACGTAAGGCATAAGTGCTATATGTCTTGCTCTCTTGATTGCAACTGTTAAAGCTCTTTGATGCTTAGCACAGTTACCAGTAATTCTTC
Organism: uncultured Lachnospiraceae bacterium; assembly: GCA_964583045.1. GTDB lineage: Bacteria > Bacillota > Clostridia > Lachnospirales > Lachnospiraceae > JAVBSN01. Next base: position 3,368 of record CAZOUU010000084.1, read on the forward strand.
TAGGAAGAATCTTACCTCTCTCAGATATATATCTCTTTAATTTGTTCACATCTTTGTAATCGATTACTGCATTCTTATCTGCACAAAAAACGCAAACTTTCTTTCTTCTACGTCCGCCTCTTCTCTTCATTTGAGAATCGCCACGGTCTGATCTATCGCTTTTATTGTAAGCCATTATTGCTAACCTCCTATTTTACTGGAATGGTAGCTCCTCCTCAATGCCATCAGGGATACTCATAAATCCGTCTCCCGCTGCTGCACTAGGTGATGGTCTATCGTTACCGCCTTGATAGCTTCCTGCGCTGCTACTATTCTTACTCTCAGCGAATTCGCTATCTTCTACTACAACCTCTGTAGTAAAGACTTTAACACCATCTTTATTAGTGTAACTACCTGTCTGTATTCTACCTGTAACACATAACTTAGTACCTTGCTTAAGATATTTCTCAGCAAACTCTGCTGATTTACCAAATGCTACGCAATTAATAAAATCTGCTGTCTGTTCACCGTCTCTCTTAAATCTACGATCAACTGCTAATGTATATCTTGCAATGGCTAGTGGATTTTCACTCTGTGAATATCTCACTTCTGGATCTCTAGTCAAACGACCCATTAATATAACTTTATTCATATGGATTCCTCCTATTCGCTAAGCGTCTTGTCTTACACATAGATATCTGATAACTGGCTCCATAATACGAATTCTTGATTCTAATTCAGCCGGAACATCAGACTCTGCATCGAATTGGATGAAGTAATAAAATCCTTCTTTCATCTTCTGAATTTCGTAAGCTAATCTCTTCTTACCACAATCATCAATGTTAGTAATAGTTGCGTTTAGGCCTTCAATGTAAGCTTTAACCTTATCAACTGCAGCTGTTCTAGCATCTTCTTCGATTTTTGCACTAACAACCAACGCTAATTCATATTTGTTCATAGTTGTATGCACCTCCTTATGGTCTCTGGCTCTTCTTTATATAGAAGAACAAGGAATATAATGTTATTCACATCACAGATGACTAATATACCATAAGTTTCGATACAAATCAAGCATTTTTTTACAATTCTTTATACAATTCTTTATTATATATATAATATCATTATGTTGCTTCAATATTAATCTAAAAAACCCTTAAAATTCTTCTCTACTAATTTACGTGGAACCATAACTTGATGTCCACATCCATTACATTCTAATCTAAAATCCATTCCTATTCTAAGAACCTTCCAATAATTTGTTCCACAAGGATGTGCCTTTTTTAATTTAATGTTATCTCCTACTTTTATATCCATATCTATATCTCATCATCCTCTAGCTCTATAGCCTCAGCATATTTCTCATCCATAGTTTTAAAATCATCCTCTAATTCCATAGCTTCTTCAAACTCTTCTAAATCTTCTATTTCATCCAACAATCCATCTAACTTACTTTCAGTTATATTTTCATCTGGCTCTCGCAAGAAGAATTCTTCTGTCTCCTGGCTCCTCATAGGTTGACAGAAATGATATCCTTGTAGATAATCCATAAATAATAAATCTGCCAAATCCTTTAGGGTATCCGATTCTATTCCTTCTGCTAATACCTTGGTTCCATTCTCATTAAATACTGCTGTAAGCGCACTAACCAAAAGATATATAGCGTTATTCTTTTCTGCTTCCCACATCATATGCTTATCAATTTTAATAAGCTCAAATGGCAATGATAATACTACCGATAGATTAAGAAATCCGGTTCCGAAACCATCTAAATATAATTTAAATCCTGCTGTATGAAAGGCCTTTACCTGTTCAATAACCTTAGTCTTATTATGTGAAAATGCTTCCTCTGGAATCTCTATAGCTAAGCAGCTCGTAGGTATATCATATCTATTAGTAATCCCTATTACTTTCTCTAAAACACCTTCATATAAAAACTGCTGTCTAGTAAAGTTAACTGATATAGTAGGAAGTTTTTCTAATTTATCTCTAAAACCGGCTATATATTTACATACCTTATCAATTAATACATAACCTATATCTGCTACGTAACCTGCCTCCTCTGCAATAGGAAAGAACTCAAATGGAGGTATATTACCTAATTCCTCATCGCTTAGTCTAAATAAGGCTTCTGCCATATGAAATCTACCCTGTTCCACATCTAGTATAGGCTGATAATATACTGCCATAGACGCCTCATCGATAACTTTTTTAAGGAAGGATGATATCTTGCTTCTTCTATACATCTTGTTTTTAAACTCTTCATCACAAGCTAATACACTATTCTTTGAAATACGTTTTATGTAAGAATCTGTGTATTCTAACAATGCAATAATACCATCTGAGATATCTGCTAATGTAGGATACTCTAATGTACTAATAGATGCTGATAATGTATATTTAAGATTATCTATCACCCAAGGAGACTCAAATCTCTTAGATATCATATTACACCATTCCATAACATCCATATGCTCATTCTTACTAATAATCACTCCAAATTCATCGCCACCTATTCTGGCAACACAACCCTTAGGAGACTGCTCCTCTATATAATCAGCTATGGCTTTAATAAATTTATTACCATTAGCCTGTCCGAATTCTTGATTAACCAATCTAAATTCATCTAAACTGATATTTACTATATCCATACTCTTTTTCTGAGCAATTCTATAATCTAACATATTCCAAAAAGATTCTGCATTAGGTAACTTAGTTAAATTATCAATGGCTATTAATCTAATCTGGAAATTAACATATATAATAAGAAGTATAACTCCTGCTCCTGCAGCTGCTATATATATCTGGTGGTCTATACACTGGATACCAAGAGCAGCCATACCGATAATAGGGGTTATATAAAATACATAAGCATTCTTATCTTTGATGGCTCTACTATTAACTATTGCCACAATCCCGCAAGCTATTAAATATGCCATAGGCACTATATACATATATGAAATCCATGGTCCAAATTCTACCTTATTATCTGAAAAATAAAATATCCTTCCACTAAAAATGCCATATATAGATATAATAGCTACTAATATATTAGGTATATATGCCACAGCATAGCCTATATGTCTTGTGCTATTAGGTTTCTTTATACTAGATAGGAAATATAGCAACAACATATAAGTAAATGTACCTAAGAATATAAAATACAAGGCTACTACTATCTGCACGAATATATGGAATCTAACCATATTCATTCTGGCTGCCACATATGCTAGTATATCTATGAAAGTAAAAACCATAACTATCTTTGCAGCCCCTGAAAATATCTTATCCTTAAAATCTATCACTGAATACTTACCACACATACATAAAGTCAATATCGTGGCTATAACAAATGCACCAAACTCAAAATATATATCTTGTCCCATATTTTAACCTCCCTAATATGTCTCATTATACTATAATTTACCTCTAATAACAACAAACAAGAACAGTATAATATATGCTTTTTTCACTAAAAAAGCCACACCCTTAACTATGAGGAATGTGACCTATATGCCTAAAATAAAAGTGCCCAGAGCCGGAATCGAACCAGCGACACGAGGATTTTCAGTCCTCTGCTCT
>CAZOUU010000085.1:0-6803 GCA_964583045.1 uncultured Lachnospiraceae bacterium
TGAGAAGAAAAATATAACAGCTTTTTGTATTATGGGAGGTATATTTTCAGAAGGAATAGATTTAACAGAAGATAAACTAATAGGTGCAATTATAGTGGGTACGGGATTGCCTATGGTATGTACGGAAAGAGATATACTTATCAAATATTTTACTGAGAGAGAGAATAAGGGATTTGAATATGCCTATTTATATCCAGGGATGAACAAGGTATTGCAGGCAGCGGGTAGAGTAATAAGAACGGTCGAAGATAAAGGAATAATAGCATTATTAGATGACAGATTTACTCAGAGCCAATATGTATCATTGTTTCCGATGGAATGGGATAATTATGAAATCAGTAATAGAAAAAGCATAAGAGATGATATAGACAGCTTTTGGAGAAAGCAAGATGATATAGACTAGAATTTGAATAATTTTTATAATGTGGTATAATCAACTACATATTTAAAATTTAGGGTATATTTATTCTTAGTTATATGGATAAGTTAAGGAGTCAGAGTATGGTTAATATGACAGTAAAAGATATAATAGATGCAACATCAGGAAGCTTATTACAGGGCGATGTAGAGACTGCAATAGAAGATATATGTTTTAATTCAAAGGACATAAAAGAGGGAGATTTATTTGTACCTATAATAGGAGCAAACGTAGATGCACACAAATTTATTCCTTCAGCTATGTTAAAAGGAGTGGCAACACTTACCTCACATAAGGATATTCCTATGGTCGAAAATAAAGCATATATATTAGTAGAGGATACTGTAGCTGCTCTACAAAGCATAGGAAGTTATATACGAAGCAGATATAATATACCAGTGGTAGGTATAACTGGAAGCGTGGGGAAGACCACCACAAGAGAGATGATAACCAGTGCATTGCAGACTAGATACAATACATTTCATACAGAAGGCAATTTTAATAGTCAGATAGGAGTTCCTATCATTTTGTCTCGTATGTCACCAGAAAATCAGGTTGCTGTATTAGAGATGGGTATGAGTGAGCCTGGACAGATAGATATATTAACCAAGATGGTTAGACCGAGTATATGTGTGGTTACTACTATTGGTTTGGCACATATAGAGTATATGAAGACTCAGGAAAATATAAGAAAAGAAAAATTATCTATAATAAATGGTATGCCAGAGGGAGGAATATTACTTCTTAATGGGGATGATGCTATGCTTGCGGAAATGCGAGGGAAAATGCCTTGTACCACATTGTTTTATGGGCGTGCAGAGTGGTGTGATTATAAGGCAGATAATATAGAGTTTAAGGATGGAAAGAGCTATTTTAGATTGTCATATAAGAATGAGAGAGTTTCTGTGACACTTAACGTAATGGGTAAACACAATGTAGATGATTGTTTAGCAGCTCTTGCGGTAGCTCACATCACCGGAATACCTTTTGAGGAGGCCAAAAAGGGCTTTACTAGTTTTGATGGATTAAGACAACAGATAATTACGTTGGATAAATTTACAATTATAGATGATACCTACAATGCGAGTCCTGCATCTGTAAAGGCAGCAGTAGATGTGTTATGCGATATACCTGTGGAGGGAAGAAGATTTTTAGTTTTAGCAGATATGCTAGAGTTAGGAGAACATTCCCCAGAATATCACTATGATATAGGTACTTATATATTGGATAAGAATATAGATGAGCTAATTGTAGTAGGAGAGTTAGCTATGAATATTAAGAAGGCTGTAGAAGCTGCTAAATCTAATGTGAAGGTATACAGCTTTACGGATAACGAGGAAGTAGCCATATATTTATTAGCTATTATGCAACCAGGAGATGTGGTGCTGTTAAAAGGTTCTAACGGTATGAGATTAAAAGAAGTAGTTGATATATTAAAGGCATAAGAAGAAATTCTAAGTTATAGAAGAGTGTAAATAAACATTTCTGTGATTTGGGATTTTTTAAAGTTCACTAATATAAATAAATTTTGATAAAAGTGTTGACAAGCAATAAAAGTAATGATATATTAATATCAGTAACAATTACTATTATTAATTTGAAAAAGCAAAGGAGATAAGAATATGAAATATGTATGTCAAGTATGCGGTTATGTACACGAGGGAGATCAACCACCAGAGAGTTGTCCAGTATGTAAGGCACCTGCTGAGAAATTTACAGCACAGTCAGAGGATAAGGTATGGGCAGCAGAGCATGTAGTAGGAGTAGCTCAGGGTGTTAGCGAAGATATTATAGAGGATTTAAGAGCTAATTTTACAGGCGAGTGTTCAGAGGTAGGTATGTATCTTGCTATGGCAAGAGTAGCTCATAGAGAAGGATATCCAGAGATAGGTATGTACTATGAGAAAGCGGCTTATGAAGAGGCAGAACATGCAGCTAAATTTGCAGAATTATTAGGAGAAGTATTAACTGATTCTACTAAGAAAAACTTAGCAATGAGAGTTGATGCAGAGAATGGTGCAACAGCAGGTAAGTTTGATTTAGCAAAGCGAGCTAAGGCAGCTAACCTAGATGCAATTCATGATACAGTTCATGAAATGGCACGCGATGAAGCTAGACATGGTAAAGCTTTTGAAGGATTATTAAACAGATACTTTGGCTAAGCTATAGGTCAGGCGATATAATGTGAATAACGCCCTATGAGTAAAGAGATACATATCAATTTACTCATAAGGGCGTTTATTTATGCCGTATTATAGAGAATTGCTTTAACCTAAAATGCAATATTATACGAGCAATAGTGTATAACGAGATAAGTGGTATTGAAATTCTGTGGACAATGACTATAATGAAAATATACATATAGCAGAAAGGCAGGAAAATATGAGATATAAATTAGCAATTTTTGATATGGATGGAACCATACTTGATACGTTACAAGATTTAACAGATAGCATAAATTATGCATTGAGAGCAAACAACTATCCAGAACATACGTTAGAAGAAGTTCGTAGCTATGTAGGAAATGGATTGATGAAGCTGGTAGAGAGAAGTATTCCAGTAAAAACCAGTAAAGAGGATATAGATAGAGTATTTAAGACATTAATAGAATATTATCAGATACATTGTGCAGATAAAACTAAACCCTATGAGGGGATAATTAATCTAATAAAAGGCTTGCGTGAAGCAGGTTGTAAGACAGCAGTGGTATCTAATAAAGCAGATGCTGCAGTTCAAGAGTTATGTAAACAATATTTTCCTGACCTGTTTGATTGCGCAGTAGGAGAGAAGAAGGATGTACTTAAAAAGCCAGCACCAGATTCAGTGAATTATGTATTAGACTACTTACATATAGATCAAAGTGATACGGTATATATAGGTGATTCAGAAGTGGATGTAGCGACAGCTAGTAATGCTAAGGTGGATTGTATAATTGTTAGCTGGGGATTTAGGGATGTGGATTTCTTAAAACAAAATGGAGCAAAGACTATAGTGTCAGAGGCAAATAGTATATATAGCATTATAATTGAGTAGTTATTATTATGATACTTTTCAAAATGTCAAGATGTTTTATTGTGCAACTTGTATTCTTTAATTGATGAATTGTCGAACAAGTTGTTGAATAGTAGAGAAAATTGCCATAATAGTTGCAAATAAATCCCAAATAGAGTAATATATGAATAGCTAAAATTGTATACATAATAAAAATTTTATATACCAATATGGAGGGAATTACAATGAGTACAAAGAAATCAACTGCAGTTCAAGTTCAGGCAGCTATGGATAAAGTAGAAGCTGCAAAGAAAGCAGAAGCAGCAAAGGCAGAAACAGTTAAAGCTGATCCAGCAAAGAAAGAGACAGTTAAAAAAGAAGTAGCTAAGAAACCAGTAGCAAAGAAAGCTCCAGCTAAAAAGACAGCAGCTAAACCAGCAGCAAAAGCTACAGAGACTAAACCAGTAGCTAAGAAGGCTCCAGTAAAGAAAGCAGCAGCTAAGCCGGTAGCAAAAGCTACAGAGACTAAAGCAGTAGCTAAGAAGCCAGCAGTTAAAAAAGCACCAGCTAAGAAGACTACTATGACAGAGAATGTAATATTACAGTGGCAAGGTAGAGAATTGGCTACAGAAGATATAATTAAGAAGATTTTAGAAGTAGAAGGTAAGAAAACTGCTAAAGAGCTTAATGTATATGTTCAACCAGAGAATAATATAGCTTACTATACTATAGATGGTAAGAATGAAGGAAAGAATATTCAGTTATAATTTGAATATGGTTTTATGAAAGGGATATAACAGTGCTGTTATATCCCTTTTGCAATTTAGCCCATACATTTCAAAATGAAATTCGTTGACTTTTATACTGTATAATAATATTATATTTTTGAATAGTGGATTTAATATATACAAAATCATATTATAGGAGGATATATATATGAGTAACATAGGATTTATAGGATGTGGCAATATGGCTACAGCATTTATAAAAGGAATAACAGGCAAAGGCATATATAAGCCGGAAGAGGTAATGGCATCAGATATAAATAAAACAGCTATTGATAAGCTTGCTAAGGAACAGGGTATATTAGTAACTACTGATAACAATGAAGTAGCGACTAGAGATGTATTAGTATTGGCTATTAAACCACAGTATTATGAGGAAGCAATTAATGGAATTAAGGATATAGTAGATGAAAATCAAATTATTATTACTATAGCGCCTGGTAAGACGCTGGATTGGGTTAAGGATAAGTTTGGTAAAAAATTAAAAATAGTAAGAACTATGCCTAACACCCCTGCATTAGTAGGAGCCGGAGTTACAGGAGTATGTGCTAACGAAAATGTGACCGAAGAAGATATGAAGGTAGTTATGAATATATTATCGGGTATAGGTATGGCAGAAATAGTGCCAGAAAATCTTATGGACGTAGTAGTATCTGTAAGTGGAAGCTCACCAGCATATGTATATATGCTTATTGAGGCTATGGCGGACGCTGCAGTTGCAGATGGTATGCCTAGAGATAAAGCTTATGTATTTGCAGCACAATCTGTTTTAGGAAGTGCAAAGATGGTATTGGAGACAGGAAAACATCCAGGTGAATTAAAAGATATGGTATGCAGCCCAGGTGGAACTACCATAGAGGCAGTTCGAGTACTAGAGGAAAAGGGCATGCGAAGTGCTGTTATAGAAGCAATGAAAGCTTGTGTAGCCAAAGCTAGATCACTATAATAATTACATATTATTTCTAATAAATATACAAGCGTCAGGTCTGTTAGATATGATGCCTTGTATATTTTTCTTCATATAACGCAGAATGTCTTTTTTAGAATCTATTGTCCATACATATATAGGTATACCAAGATGATTCATCTGCTTAACGAATAAGGAAGTAACTAGACGATAATGTGGAGATACAAAATCAGCTTTACACAGCTTTAAACGTCTATATGGGAATAGCTCGTTAAATCGACCAGCAAGGTTGTTGTGGGACTTTCCGACTAGTAGACCGGTAGTGATGGAAGGGTCAATGGTCTTAATTCTTTTTACAATGGAATCATAAAAGGACTTAATAGTAAATTCATTATAGTCATATCTAGCAAGTACCATATCTATCACTCTCTTTTCAAAACCAGGCTCCTTAATCTCTATATCTAAAGCAATCTTTCCCTTGCAATAATCTAACACCTCAGTTAGCAAGGGAACAGTATAGCCATGCTTGGCAGCGTGATTATTTAAACTTGAATAAGTAAGACAATTAACTAGAATCCCATCTATACTATCATCATGTATGACTACTAGCTGTTTATCAAATGTTTCTCTAATATCAAATTCTACCATATCAGCATGTATATCAATGGCTATTTTAAATGCATCAATTGTATTCTCATGTGTGGCTAATGCACTAGCACCTCTATGTGCTATTACTTTTATATTTCTCATATTATACACCCCCAATAACTAAAGTATATCACAACTAATTGAACGATAGAATATGTAAAGTTTAAAAAATTACAATATATTTACATGAATTTGTAGAATAGATGGTTTATTTGAAAAATATATATGGTATAATACAAATATCTATTAAGGAGAAGGAGGATTATATAATGCAATATCAAGTTATCGGATCAACAGTTCCAGCAGTGGAATGTACTTTAAGTGCTAATGAATCTATGTATACACAAAGTGGTGGTATGATTTGGCAGTCAGAGGGTATAGGTATGGCTACTAATGCCAAAGGTGGTTTAATGAAGAGCTTAGGTAGAGCTCTAGCAGGCGAATCATTATTTATGACTACATATACAGGTCAAAAAGAGGGCGCTGTTATAGCATTTGGTTCTACTGTGCCAGGTAGTATAGTACCTATGAATTTAACAAATACACCAGGAATTATAGCTCAAAAGAAGGCTTTCCTATGTGCAGAGAATGGAATAGAGGTAAATGTTACACTTACTAAAAAATTATCAGCTGGCTTATTCGGTGGTGAAGGATTTATACTTGAAGATATTCATGGTACAGGAACAGTATTCTTAGAAGTAGATGGTGATAGAATTGTTAAAGATTTAGCACCAGGTGAAGTAGTAAAGGTAGATACTGGTAATGTAGTTGCTTTTGAGAAGACAGTGGCTTATGAGATAGAGACAGTTAAAGGTTTAGGTAATATATTCCTTGGCGGTGAGGGCTTATTCTTAACTAAGCTTACTGGACCAGGTAAGGTTATATTACAGACTCAGAACTTTAATGATTTTGCTAGTAAGATTATAGCTCTTATGCCCAAGTCAAACTAATAAATACTAGGTCGTTATAGAATATGCCCTCTGTCAAGTAGACAGGGGGCATATCACTATGTGGAGGAGCTTTTTATAACCTAAATAGTTAGAGTATAATTATT
>CAZOUU010000086.1:0-6719 GCA_964583045.1 uncultured Lachnospiraceae bacterium
AGATATATATGATAGAAATGGAGTGCTGATTGCAGGTAATAAGCCTGTATTCACTATATCGGTTATATATAGTCAGCTATCTGATAAAGAAAAGGTTATAGAGGTGTTAAGCAAATATCTGGAATTAGATAGAGAGGAAGTAAGCAAAAAGGTAAATAAGAATTCAGTTAGAGAAAAGATTAAAAGTAATGTGGATAAAGATGTGGGAGAAGCTATAAGAAAACTAGACTTAGATGGTGTAATGATTGATGAAGATTATAAAAGATATTATCCATATAATCAACTGGCATCTAAGGTTATAGGCTTTACGGGAGGAGACAATCAAGGTATTGTAGGATTAGAGGTTGAATATGATAGTACGTTAGCCGGAAAAGAAGGCAGTATAAATACCTTAACAAATGCAGATGGCATAGAGATAAAAAATGCAGGTGAGACTAGAGTGGAAGCTATAAAAGGGAAAAATCTATATATATCATTAGATGTAAATATACAATTATATGCTGAACAGATGGCTAATAAGGTAATGACTGAAAAAAATGCTAACAGAGTGTCAATAATAATGATGAATCCACAAAATGGTGAGGTATATGCTATGGTAAATGTACCAGAATATAATCTTAATGAGCCTTATAAGCTAATAGATGAAAATGCGGTGGTAACTAAGGAAAATAAGCAGGATTTACTAAACAATATGTGGAGAAATTTTTGCATAAATGATACCTATGAGCCAGGCTCTACTTACAAGATTATTACTGCTACGGCAGCTTTGGAACAAGGAGTTGTAACAGAAAATGATACCTTTAGCTGTCCAGGCTTTAGAGTGGTAGCTGATAGAAGAATAAGATGTCATAAGGTAAGTGGTCATGGTAGTGAAACTTTTAAACAGGGAATAATGAATTCCTGTAATCCTGTATTTATGGATATAGGAGCTAGAGTCGGAGCTAAGAATATGTATGGATATTATGATAAATTTGGATTATTTGATATAACAGGTATAGATGTACCAGGAGAAGCTAATTCTATATTTCATAAGCTAGATAATGTAAAGGAAGTGGAGTTAGCAACTATGTCATTTGGTCAGTCTATACAGATAACACCTATGCAGCTTATCACAGTGGCTAGTAAGGTGGTAAATGGTGGGTATAATATAACACCACATTTTGCATTAAAGACAGTAGATAATAAGGGCGTGGAAAAAATATGGAGTATCCCTTGGGAGAACAGGTAATATCTACAGCTACCTCAACTAAGATGAGGGAACTATTAGAGGCTGTTGTAGCAGAGGGTACAGGTGGTAAGGCTTATATAGAAGGCTATAGAATAGGTGGGAAGACAGCTACCAGCGAAAAACTACCTAGAGGAAATGGAAAATATATATCTTCTTTTATAGGATTTGCTCCAGCAAATGACCCTAAGGTGATTACACTAATTCTTATAGATGAGCCTGAAGGGATATACTATGGAGGTACTATAGCAGCACCAGTGGTAAAGCATATATATGAGAATGTACTACCATATATAGAGGTTGAATTAAATAAAATGGAAGATATTGAGGAGTAAGCATTGATAAATGTGATGAAAAATATTATACTAGGATAGTTAAAGTACAAAAGGAATAAGAGGTGCGTTATGGAGTTGAATTTTAAGGTATTATTACCGATATTGATATCATTTTTAATAAGTGTGATTATGAGCCCGATTGTGATACCATATTTGAAAAAATTAAAGTTTGGGCAGTTTGTAAGAGATGATGGGCCAGAGTCACATCTTAAGAAGTCAGGAACCCCGACTATGGGTGGCCTTATTATACTATTAAGTATTGTTATTACATCATTATTTTATATAAAGGATTATCCTAAGATAATACCAGTGCTTATGGTTACTCTTGGGTTTGGATTAGTAGGATTTTTGGATGATTACATAAAGGTTGTAATGAAACGGTCAATGGGACTTCATGCATGGCAGAAGATGCTGTGCCAGATTGTTATAACAGGTGTATTTGCATTCTATATAATTAATTATACTGATCTTGGAACAAGCGTTATAGTTCCTTTCGTGGGCAAAGAGTTGAATCTTGGAATTATGTATGTGCCAGTGCTGTTTTTAATAGTGCTAGGTACGGTAAATGGTGCTAATTTTACAGATGGTTTAGACGGTCTTGCATCATCAGTTACAGTACTTATAGCTACATTTTTTACGGTGGTTGCTATAGGACTTAAATCCGGTATTGAGCCTATTACCTGCGCCTGCGTAGGTAGTTTAATGGGATTTTTGGTATATAACGTATATCCAGCGAGAGTGTTTATGGGTGATACAGGTTCTCTTGCATTAGGTGGATTTGTAGCTGCTACAGCATATATGCTTAAGATGCCTATATTTATAGCTATAGTTGCATTTATATATTTGGCAGAGGTAATATCTGTAATTATACAGGTAGGCTATTTCAAATTAACAGGTAAAAGAGTATTTAAGATGGCACCTATTCACCACCACTTTGAACTTAGTGGCTGGCCAGAGACTAAGGTAGTTGCCATATTTGCTATCACTACGGCAGTATTATGCTTGATAGCGTTATTTGCCATATAACAGGGGGATAAAAGGATGGAATTTACTAAGAGAGTGTTAGTAGCAGGAACCGGAAAGAGCGGAATAGGTGCTACAGAATTATTGTTATCTAAGGGGGCACATGTAGTGCTATTTGATGAAAATAAAAAGGGCAATGTAGATGCTAGTAAGGTAATGGAGAAGTTATCTAATGCTAAGGAGGTAGAACTAGTACTTGGCAGTATAGATAATGTGGATTTATCAGATATTCAATTTATGGTACTAAGCCCGGGTATATCATTTGAGGCTCCGTTTACAGATGGATTTAGAAAGAAAAATATACCTATATATAGTGAGATAGAACTAGCATATCAGTTATCAGAGGGAACCATAGCTGCTATTACAGGAACTAATGGAAAGACTACCACCACATCCTTAGTGGGAGAGATTATGAAGGCACACAGTGCTGATACATATGTAGTTGGAAATATAGGTATTCCTTATACAAAGATTGCAAACAAGACAGATAAGGATAGTATGATTGTAGCAGAGATAAGTAGCTTTCAATTAGAGACTATCATAGACTTTAAACCAAAGGTATCGGCTATACTTAATATAACACCAGATCATCTAGACCGTCATCATACTATGGAGAATTACGGAGCAACCAAATTTAAGATAGGTATGAATCAGACAAAAGAAGATGTAATGGTCCTTAATTATGATGATACATTTACTAAAGCTATGGCTGAACAATCTAAGGCTACAGTAGTATTTTTTAGTAGATTTCACACATTAGATAGGGGCGTATTTTTAAAGAATGGAGTTATCACATTAATAGATGAGGATAAAGAGATAGGCTTTTTTAAACCAGAGGAGCTAAAGATATTAGGTGGTCATAACGCGGAAAATGTTATGGCGGCAGTTGCTATAGCCTATTATATGGGTGTGGATGTGGACACAATCAAGACTGTAACTAAGAATTTTGCCGGTGTTGAACATAGAATAGAATATATAGGTACTGTAGACGGAACTATGTATTACAATGATTCTAAGGGAACTAATCCAGACGCTGCAATTAAAGCGGTAGAGGCTATGATTAGACCTACCCTATTGATTGGTGGAGGTTATGATAAAGAAGTACCTTTTGATGATTGGGTTAAGACCTTTGAAGGGAAAGTAAAGCTATTGGTATTACTTGGACAGACGGCACAGAAGATAGCTGCCTGTTGTGATAAATATGGATATAAGAGCTATGTATTTGCTGATTCTTTAGAAGAGGCTATAGATATATGTAGAGAGAAGGCTACTTCAGAGGATGCAGTGTTATTATCACCTGCATGTGCTAGCTGGGGAATGTTTGATAATTATGAGCAACGTGGAGATATGTTTAGGGATTATGTAAAACAGCTTAAGGGGTAATGAATATGGCAAGGCCAAAAAGAAGACGTAGAATAAAGATTTTTAGCGATGGAAAATATTTTGACTTTTCATTGCTATTTATCGTTATTTTCCTACTATGTTTTGGGTTGGTTATGATATATAGTACTAGTTCCTATAAGGGAACAGTTAAATTTGGTGATCCTGCTTATTATTTTAAACGTCAAGCATTGTTTGGAGTATTAGGTATTTTTATAATGATAGTTATTTCTAAACTGGATTATCATATATTTAAACACTTTACTATGATTATGTTTATTCTAGCCGCAACGTTATTAGTGTTAGTTATAGCAGTTGGTTCAGAAACTAAGGGTTCTAGTAGATGGATAGAGCTTGGCGCATTAAGATTTCAGCCATCCGAGGTAGCTAAGATAGTTATTATTTTAGGCACAGCTCATATAGCTACTAAAAGAGTCGGCAGGCTAAAGCACTTTAAAGATTTGATTATTGCCGCAGTTGTTCCGGTTGTATTAGTAGGATTAATAGCAATAGAGAACTTAAGTACAGCTATTATAAGCTTTGCAATAGTGGCGGTTATACTATTTGTTGCCAGCCCGGGATGGAAGAATTTCGCTTATCTTGCTGGAATAGGGATAGCTCTTGGTAGCCTATTTTTAGCTACTGCGGGATATCGTATGGAAAGAATAGAGATATGGAGAAATATAGAAACACACCCCAAAGGATATCAGACCTTACAGGCATTATATGCTATAGGTTCTGGTGGAATATTTGGAAGAGGATTAGGTAAGAGTATACAAAAAATGGGATTTATACCAGAGTCCCATAATGATATGATTTTTTCGGTTATATGTGAAGAACTCGGACTCTTTGGTGCGGTATGTGTTATAGCCATGTTTATGGTGTTAATAGTTAGATTTCTTCTTATAGCCACTAATGCTAGTGATTTATATGGTGCATTAATCGTTGTAGGTGTATTAGCACATATTACAGTTCAGGTTATGATTAATATATCTGTTGTTACAAATACAATACCACCTACAGGTGTACCTCTACCATTTATAAGTTATGGTGGTACATCGTTAGTTATGTTGTTGGCAGAGATAGGTCTAGTGTTATCTGTAGCTAGACAGATGAAGATAGATGTAGAGAAGGTTGGGTAATCTATAACTAGAGGGAAGCTGGTGAATGGGTAATGGAAAATGACAATAGAAAATCGGATATTATACAGTTGCCTCATTCTACAGGTAGAAGCTCTAGAAATACTAGTAGGAGAAAATCAGTAGAGATTAATCTGGAAAACACTAGTATAGAAGAAAGGAGAGTACCTACTAAGAAAAACTCTAAAAGAGATATAGAGGCTAGGAAAAAAGCTAAGACCAAGAGAGAGACATTAGCTAGAAAAGAAGAACAGGCAAAGCAAGAAGCTTTAGCTAGAAAGAAAGCTATAGCAAGGAAAAAGGCAAAAAAACATAAGCAAAACAGCACACCGGTAGAGAGACACATTAGGTTATCGGATTTTAAGAATATGAAGAAAGCTGCTGAAGAGAGTGATGAAGGAAGAAGACAAAAAGCAGCTAGACTAGAGGAAATAGAATCTAGGGTTAATAGGAAGAAAAGTGTAGAAGTAAAGAGTAGTCTAGATGAATCTATAAAGGTAAAAAGAAAGAAAAAGAAAAAAGAGAAACGTGGACCAAGAACTATAATACCAGGTATATATGATGGCGCAGACGTAGAAGAGGTAGAAAAAAGACACAGAATGATACACTATGTTACCTCTATATATTTGATGATAGTAGTTATTGCCATTATAGTGGTATTTACAAGCTTTAGCATAGAGGATATACAGGTTACGGGCAATGAACATTATACTAATGATGAGATAGTCAAGATAGTTACTTCTAGTGGTAATGGATACATTGATAATTCCTTACTTTTATATGTAAAGAATAAATTTGAGCCTATTGAAGATGTGCCATTTATAGATAAGATGGATATAAGTTATAATTCCAGACATGTTATAACCATAGAGGTATATGAAAAGGCTATGGCAGGTTGTGTTCAGTATATGAACCAATATGTATATTTTGATAAGGATGGAATAGTGTTAGAGACTTCCGATAAGAAGATAGAAGATGTACCATGCATAGAAGGTATGACTTTTAAGTCTATGACACTTCACCAAAAGCTGCCTATAAAGGACAGTGATAGATTTGAGAAAATATTAAAAATCACCCAATTGCTTGATAAGTATCAACTTAATATAACTGGTGTAGAGTTTACAGAGAATGGTGAAATCCTATTATATGAAGAAGATATTAAGATAGAATTGGGAAAGGGGGATAACGTAGAAGAACAGTTTGTAGATTTAGGAAATATATTATCAAAGCTAGAAGGTAGAAAAGGTACATTGGATATGAGTGATTTTACTACTGAAAATGGAAAAGCTACTTTTAAATTGGAATAAATACAAATTTAGCTTGATTATTTGTGAAAAAAATTATATTATATATCTATATGATGAATTATAAAGGAGGATGTAGCCTTGCTTGAGATAAAATCTAGTGAAGACAAAGCGCCTGCAAGAATTCTTGT
This sequence comes from uncultured Lachnospiraceae bacterium, assembly GCA_964583045.1. Lineage (GTDB taxonomy): Bacteria > Bacillota > Clostridia > Lachnospirales > Lachnospiraceae > JAVBSN01. The sequence goes on from CAZOUU010000086.1 coordinate 6,538, forward strand.
TATTGGAGTTGGTGGGGCAGGTAATAACGCAGTTAATAGAATGATTGATGAAAATATAGGTGGAGTTGAATTGGTTGCTATCAATACTGATAAGCAAGCATTAGCTCTAAGTAAAGCTAATACTAAGATACAGATAGGCGAGAAGCTTACTAAAGGCCTTGGTGCTGGTGCTAAACCTGAGG
>CAZOUU010000087.1:0-6653 GCA_964583045.1 uncultured Lachnospiraceae bacterium
ATCAAGTTACTGTAGATTCAGCTAATGCCACTAAGAAATATGGTGTTGCAGTTAAATGTGCTACTATTACCCCTAATGCGGCCAGAATGACAGAGTATAATTTGAAGGAGATGTGGAAGAGCCCAAATGGTACTATTAGAGCTATGCTTGATGGTACAGTATTTAGAGCTCCTATTGTGGTTAAAGGTATTGAGCCCTGCGTAAAGAATTGGATTAAACCAATTACATTAGCTAGACATGCATATGGTGATGTATATAAAAACGCTGAGATTAAAGTACCTGGTGCAGGTAAGGCTGAGTTAGTATTTACTGCAGCAGATGGTACAGTTATGAGAGAGACTATTCATGAATTTGATGGTCCTGGTGTACTTCAAGGTATGCACAACACTGATAAATCTATTACAAGCTTTGCAAAGGCTTGCTTTAATTATGCATTAGATACAAAGCAGGATTTATGGTTTGCTACAAAGGATACTATTTCTAAGAAATATGACCATACCTTTAAAGATATTATGCAGGATATATATGATAAAGAATATGCTGATAAATTTGAAGCAGCAGGTATTGAGTATTTCTACACATTAATAGATGATGCTGTGGCTAGAGTTATGAAAGCTAAGGGCGGATTTATATGGGCCTGTAAGAATTATGATGGAGATGTAATGAGTGATATGGTTTCTTCAGCATTTGGCTCACTTGCTATGATGACTTCAGTACTTGTATCACCAGAGGGTAATTATGAATATGAAGCAGCGCATGGTACTGTACAGAGACATTATTACAAACACCTAAAGGGTGAGGAGACTTCAACTAATTCAGTTGCAACTATATATGCTTGGACTGGTGCACTTAGAAAACGTGGTGAATTAGATGGAAATAAAGAGCTTATGAAATTTGCTGATAAATTAGATAAGGCAACTATTAAGACTATAGAAGATGGTAAGATGACTAAAGATTTAGCTCTTATTACATCCTTAGAAAATGTAATAGTGCTTAATAGTGAGAACTTTATTAAGGCTATTAGAGAGACTTATGAAGCTATGTAATTAACACATAATAAAAGAAGCTGTAAAAAAGTATACTAAAAAACAATCGCTGAGGTCGTAAGATTTCAGCGATTGTTTGCTTTAGAAACTTATATTATTGTCTGTGTTATATAGCTTACATAGTCTTTCCTACTTCAGCTATAGAAGTAACAAGGCCTGCCATATTCTGAATCTCAGATGGAATAATAATCTTAGTGGCTTGACCATCAGCAGCCTTAGCAAATGCATCAAGACTCTTTATCTTAATAACAGCTTCGTCAGCACCGGCTTCTTTGATAAATCTAATACCATCAGCATTAGCTTGTTGTACAGATAAAATAGCTTGAGCTTGACCTTCAGCTTCGCGGATAGTAGCTTCTTTCTTAGCTTCTGCATGAAGAATAGCAGATTGCTTATCAGCTTCAGCTTCTAGGATAACTGCTTCCTTATGACCCTCAGCAACAAGTACTGCGGAAGTCTTTTCACCTTCAGCACGAAGTATCTGTTCACGTCTTTCACGCTCTGCCTTCATCTGCTTCTCCATAGCATCTTGAATAGCAGCAGGAGGAATAATGTTCTTTAATTCAACACGATTTACTTTGATTCCCCATGGATCAGTAGCTTCATCAAGTGTAGCTCTCATCTTAGTGTTTATAGTCTCTCTAGATGTAAGAGTCTGGTCTAATTCCAAATCACCAATGATATTTCTAAGAGTAGTGGCAGTAAGATTCTCTATAGCCATTAATGGATTCTCAACACCATAGCAAAATAGCTTTGGATCAGTAATCTGATAGTATACAACGGTATCGATTCTCATTGTAACATTATCCTTTGTGATAACTGGTTGTGGTGCAAAATCAACTACCTGCTCCTTTAAGGTAACTTTTCTGGCAATCTTGTCGATGATAGGTAATTTGATGTGAAAACCAACACCCCATGTACCAGTATAAGTACCTAACCTTTCAATAACAAATGCATGTGCCTGAGGTACAATTCTAAATGTACTATATGCAAAGCATATTATAACAATAACTAACATAATGAATAAAAAAAATATAATTCCAAAACCTTCCATAATTTAAAACCTCCATAATTTATTTTATTTGTGAAACTATAGCTTTAACTCCAGCAATCTTATTAACCATAACTGTGTTCCCAGCTTCGATAGTATCATTATCATCTGTGGTTCGAGCTGTCCATTCAACACCATTTAATTTAATCTGACCAGTATCTTCAAGATTATTGATATCTGTAATAACAATAGCATGTTTGCCTATAAGACTATCTAGATTAGTGTCTTTTAGCTTTGAGTTTAAATGCTTTTCGGCAAATGGCCGCGTAATGACTAATAGCACAACAGATACTACAATGAATAATATAACCTGTATGTACCAGGGAGTTCCCAGTGCAGCTGCAATTAATGCAACTATTGAACCGCCTGCAAACCATATAGTGGTTAACCCCATACTAATGAACTCAAGAATGATAAATATTGCAGCCAGTATAAGCCACATAATAATTAGTGTACTCGAAAAAATCATATGCTTACCTCCTCTTTACCTTTATATCTAAATATTACCTTATCAAGCTATTTTATGCAATAGAATATGTATGTAGAATAGATTGTTTCAAAGTAGTATAAAGGAAACTTTACAAAAGGCTAATGTGCAGCCGTGCCTGAACAAGTTATTATTATAAGGATTTTCAAAACATACTTTACATAAATTTTACAAAGAATGCATTATGAATTTACAATTGGGAAATATAATATGGTTAAAAGAAAATGTGGACATAGGAGGAAGAGATGTCAATAAATGATTTGGGTAATATATTCACCTTTATAGGTGGATTGGGAATGTTCTTATATGGAATGAATATTATGGCAGAGGGTTTGCAAAAATCTGCTGGCGAAAAAATGAAAAGACTATTAGAGATATTAACAAAAAACAGGCTGGTAGCCATATTGGTTGGAGCGGGAGTAACAGCAATTATACAAAGCTCATCTGCTACAACAGTTATGGTAGTTGGATTTGTTAATGCGGGAATTATGAATCTTAGTCAGGCAGTAGGAGTGATTATGGGTGCTAATATAGGTACCACCATGACAAGCTGGTTAGTATCTATGAGTGAATGGGGTAAGTTCTTTAAACCAGAATTTATAGCACCCCTTATACTTGGTATAGGTGCCTTTGTTATTATGTTTGCAAATTCGGAAAAAAATAAAGAGATTGCTGCTGTATTTGTAGGCTTTGGTATATTATTTATAGGACTTAGCTTTATGTCAGATTCTATCACCGATTATAAAGATAACCCCATATTTTCACAGGCATTTAGGACGTTAGGCTCTAATCCTATATTAGGTATATTAATAGGAGCAGGGGTAACAGCAATTATACAAAGCTCATCAGCTTCGGTAGGTATATTACAGACGCTGGCTATGAATGGAATGGTAACATGGAATAGTGCGATATATATTACCTTAGGACAGAATATAGGTACTTGTGTTACTGCTCTAATATCAAGTGCAGGAACACATAAGACGGCAAGAAGAGCAGCAATAATACATTTGCTATTTAATGTTATGGGTGCAGTAATATTTGGTGTAGCTATGTTTACTATATTTAAGATAAATACAAGCTTTGCCAGCTCGACAATAAGTAGTGTGCAAATATCTGTTTTCCATACCATATTTAACGTGCTTTGCACGGTAGTTATGTTTCCGTTTGCTAATCTATTGGTTAAGCTATCAGGTTTAATTGTTAAAGATGATAAAGAAGATGACGAGGATGATGATGTAGTAGAAACGGTTCGTCATCTAGATGAAAGAATACTAGAGACTCCATCCTTTGCCATTGAAAATGCAGTAAGTGAGGTATCACATATGGGTAATGTTACTTATAGAAATACCAAAATGGCTATGGAAGCTGTATTAGAGGGTGATGATAAAAAGATAAATCAGGTAATGGAAAATGAAAAGGCAATTGATAAGATGGCTAAAATTATATCAGAATATTTAGTTAAGCTTAATAATATGCCATTGTCAGAAGCCCAGCATATATTGATAAATAATTTATTCTACACGGTAAGCGATATAGAGAGAATGGGTGATCATGCAGAAAATATAGCAGCTCTTGCTCGTTACAAGTTAGATAATAATATCACTATGTCGGAATCGGCTATAAAGGAATTAGATGGTGTTATGGAGATAGTAACTAACGGATTTGTATATGCGATAAAGGCTAGAGCTGATCAAAGTATTGAGGCTGCTAGAAAGACATTAGAATATGAAGAGCTAGTGGATACTGTGGAGGAAGAGCTAAGAGAAAAACATATGAATAGATTATCTAGTGGAGAGTGCAAGCCTACCTCTGGTGTGGTATACTTAGATGTACTTAGTAACCTTGAAAGAATATCAGACCATGCAGAAAATATCGCAGGATATATTATAGAAGAAGTATAGTGGGAGAGTGATATAATTGGATAAAGTAATATTTTGTGTAGAAGATGATGAGAATATTAGAGAATTAGTAGTATATGCATTGAAGACATCTGGGTTTAATGCTATGGGCTATGAGACAGGAGAAGAGCTCAAAAGAAATCTAAAGAGTGTTATTCCGGATTTAATACTTATGGACATTATGCTGCCAGGTGAAGATGGACTAAGCATATTGAAGGAGTTAAAAAGAGACAGTAGTTATAAGAGTATACCTGTTATTATGCTTACGGCAAAGACGACAGAGTATGATAAGATAACAGGATTAGATCTAGGTGCTGACGATTATGTAAGTAAGCCTTTTGGCGTTATGGAGTTGATTTCTAGAATTAAGGCAGTTCTTAGAAGAAGTAGTGAGAAAAAAGAAGAAGACATTCTTATATATAAGAATATAGAGATTAATAATAATAAGCATATAGTTAGAGTGGATGACGAAGAGGTAATACTTACTTATAAAGAATATGAATTGCTGGTATATCTAGTTAAAAATCGTGGTATTGTATTGTCTAGAGATAAATTATTAGAGACTATTTGGAATACGGATTATCAGGGAGAGAGTAGAACGGTGGATGTACACGTGGGTTCTCTTAGACAGAAACTATTAGAGAGCGGTAATCACATAAAAACTATACGAGGTGTAGGATATAAATTAGAGGATATATAGTATGAGAAAAAGAATTTTTAGAAGTATGTGTTTAAGCATAGGTGTTACAATTTTATTATCATTTATTACTGTGTTTGCCATATGCTATGATAATATATATAGACAGATGAATACTCAGATTAGAAGTGAAGCAAATTATGTGCGTAATGCTATTGAGGAGATATCTGATGAAGAGATTATATATGATTATTTGGATAGCATAAAAAAAGATAGTAAATCCAGATTTACATTAGTTAGCGAAGCTGGAATAGTGCTGTTTGATAGTACACTGGATGCGGCGAAGATGGAAAATCATAAAAATCGACCAGAGATTGCAGAAGCATTTTCTAAGGGAGAAGCTTTCGACGTAAGATTATCAACCTCTCTTAGAACACAGACCTATTATTATGCGGTGCGTCTTGCAAATGGACAGGTTCTTAGAATAGCATATACATCTAAAAGTATGTTATCTTTAATTTTTAATACATTGCCCATTGTAGCCTTTGTGTATGTAATAGTTCTAATCTTTCTGCTGCTTTGGATAAAAAGACTTACGGATAGAATAGTATCACCTATTAATAATATTGATTTGAAAAATCCTAGTGAAGGTATGGTTTATGAAGAGATAAAACCATTGGTTGATAGAATTAATAAGCAAAATGAGGAACAACAAAAGAATGAGCAGCTTAGAAGAGAATTTTCAGCAAATGTCTCTCATGAGCTAAAGACTCCCCTTACATCTATATCAGGTTATGCGGAGCTTTTAGCATCCGGTATGGTAAAAGATGAGGATGTTAGGGAATTTGCAGGTAAGATAGGTAAAGAATCTAAACGATTGATTGAGATAGTAGAAGATACTATTAGAATATCCAAATTGGATGAGAGAAAACTAGCTATAGATAAAGAAGAAGTAAATCTTAAGGAGGTAGCAAATGAAGTATATAATACATTGCTACCAGTAGCGCAAAAACATAAGATAGAGCTAGATTTAAAGACTTCTGATGTATATGTATCAGCGGTATCGCTTATGATGAATGAACTTATAAGTAATTTGGTCACTAATGCCATCAAATATAATAAGCCAAATGGAAGAGTTACTATTAATATATTCGAAGAAAATGATAAGAAGCTTATTCAGGTGATGGATACAGGTATAGGTATATCTGACGAAGAAAAGGACAGAATATTTGAAAGATTTTACAGAGTTGATAAAAGCCATTCCAGACAGATAGGAGGAAGTGGATTAGGACTAGCTATAGTTAAGCATGTGGTAGAATACCATAATGGAGAAATAGATGTAGAGAGCAAAGTAGGTGTAGGTACTACAGTGACGGTAAGCCTTGTATAATATTTAGAAATACATTATAATAATTGTATAATTAATGGCAAGGAGATATTACATGAAACGCAAATTTGATGTTAAATATATATATACAGGAGTTACAGCATTAATAGTTATTATATTAAGCTTATTATTTAATAATATGCTTAA
>CAZOUU010000088.1:0-1706 GCA_964583045.1 uncultured Lachnospiraceae bacterium
CCTGTAACAAGTCCAGAATATGTGTATCCATTATCTGAATCAGGAGATAATTTATTTCCATTACCATCATATACTGATACTATAGCACTATCTGGTGTAACCTTATAAGCCATAGCAGCACTAGACACTTTATCTACATTTATATTATATGTAGTTGAAAAATCAAAGCTTTCTCCTGCATAATTTGTTCCTACATATGAAATACATATAGGAATATTATTATTAATATTTTCTAAGCTAACTCTAGCATTACCATTTACTTCCTCACCATTTACAGTTATGGTGTACTTTCCCACTACTGACATAGTATATGCTATATCTATAGCTTCCACATTATCTAATACACTTCCCCTATAATCATAGCTATTATAAGAAAATGTCTTATCTAAAACTACTTCTTTATCTCCACTATATAACTTAGCATCTGATAACGTTAATTTTCTAACCACATTTATAGTATAAGTCTTGGTTACCCCAGCTAGAGTGGCCACTATCTCTATTTTATTTCCCACTCCATCTTTTTTTATAAAAGACGCTATACTGGTATTATTTCCAGAAGTAAGAGATACAATTTTACTTACCTTTGAAGTATTCTTATAGTTAGCCTTAATGCTACTACCATAATTACCAATTGCTTTAATTCTAAATGTACTGATATTATCATATACCTCTACTGTGTATTCCTTTACACTGGGAGAAAATGCCGGTATCATAGTAAGTCGATTACTTTCGGCAGTTCCTGTATAGACATCAATACCTCCTATTAAATCCTCTGCTTCTATATCCTCAACGGTAATTACCTCTATAGGTGCAAACGCCGATAATACGTCTGTTCCAGTTATAGCTAAAGCTGTATTTACTGGTGTTATATAATAAGTACCTGGAGTATCAAATGTAAGCGTTGCGTTTCCATCTGAATCTGTTACATATTCTGACTCTACTGGCAAACTAGAAGCAGAATTACTTATAGCAAGCTTTGCTCCATTCACTGGTATAATAGAAGTGGTAGCATTCCAATCTGCATCATAAGTAACCTTTTTCTCATTTAAATTTACTGTTACAGCTTCACCAGTTTTTATCCTTTTATGTCTATCTGCAAAATATGTATACTGAGCTTCTGAATTATATGCTGAATACATTGCTATATCCACATTATCCCCATTAGCTATATTAATTTGCTCAGAAGTACCATTAGGATATTCTCCATTTATATAATACATCATATTACCAGTCTTATAACTCCAAAAAGAAGTTACATAAGAACCACCATAGCTACTTTCCTCTACAGTAAAATTAGCTATATTATCATATTCCTCTTCTAGTCCAATAAGTGCATGCAACATAGTAACTGTATCTGTATCATTATCAAAAGCTTCTAGTCCATATGCTTCTAAATCAAAATAGGATACTGAAACTGGTACTCTCATCATCTGTCTTCCACTAGCTCCTAAAACTATCTTTCCATCATATGCTATATTAAAATATACTGTTATAGCATTCTCCGCATATACTTTTCTTTCTGGTATAGTAGAAAATACAAAAGCAAATATAATCAGTGCTACTACTATTTTATTAATTAGGTCTCTACATGTCTCTTTCATAATATTCTCCTTGTTTATCTACATAAAAAATCAAAAGTTATTTTATCTCCATCTTCTACTATACATGAACTACAGCCTACTCCAGGTTCACTACCATTTACATAG
>CAZOUU010000088.1:1716-6601 GCA_964583045.1 uncultured Lachnospiraceae bacterium
CACCACAATCAAATTCATACAATTGATTAATGCCCTCTATATAATAGCTTCCATATGCCGGTGTATAATTGTATTCTATTTGTATACCCTTATTTCCACATACCCTAGTTAATATATCAAATACAGTATCACCATCTTCTATAGTCATCTTAGTAGTACCTAGTATTACTCCATTTGCTGGTACATATGCCTCTTTCCCAGAAGTAAGATTATCCATATGACTTAGTATAGAGGTACAAGATATAGATATAGAACAGGTCTTACTATTTGCAGTGGTGGTAGTATCTGCTGTACTATTGTTCTTGGTGGTACTAGCAGTGTTATTATCTGTATCACCACTCTTATCCTCTGTTACATTAGAAGACTCCTTATTATCTGCAGTATTACTCTCTACGGTGCTAGCTATATTACTCTTTGAGATATCAGCTTCTGTGACTTTTTCATCCTCTACCTTAGTACGATTATCTGCCTCTTTTCTATTATTATCAGATATCGTATCACTACCATTTTCTTTATTTTCCGTAGTTATAACTGTGTCCTTCTTACTAGCATAAAACATACCATAGGAGACACTTATCCCTAAGCCTATAACACATACCATCAAAATGGTGGTTAAAGTAATCTTCAATTTTCTGTTTGATTCCATAAAAAAACCTCCTGCGTAATATACTCAGAAGGCAAGACATACTAAAATAGCAGACACAACTATAGTATAAGAGAAATATACTCTTATACATATTATATCTATATATGTCACGTTGCCCCTGAAACGTTGTATGTAAAAATGTCTTCTAAGAAAAGACCCGACTATAACGGTAGCAAGGACGCTGCTTAGGAGTCACACCTAATTCCATTCTTAGAAAACCAATATTCAACTTTGTCTATTGTGCTAAGGTATAAAATACTAATATAATTAATAGGCATATAGGGGATACATAACGAATCATAACTCTATATAGACCTCTTCTACCAAATTTCTCACCATTAAGAGTAATCTCTTCTTCTATGGATTTTGTACCTATTACCCAACCTACCAATATACAAGTAGCAAGTGCAACTATAGGCATTAATATACTATTAGATACATAATCAAAGAAAGTAAGGAAATCCATTTTAAGTATAGTAATCTTAGACCATATTCCATTACCTAATGAGGATGGAATACCTAGAATAATACTTATAACAAATATAATTATACATGCCTTTGTTCTGCTTAATTTCCATTTATCCATAACCATGGAAGTAGTGGCTTCCATAACAGATATAGAACTAGTTATAGCTGCTAATAATACTAAGATAAAGAAGGCCGCACCTATTACTGTTCCCATAGGCATTTCCTTAAATACTTTTGGTAAAGTCATAAACATAAGACCAGCTCCACCACTCTTTAGTCCTTCTTCACCACTAAATACATATACGGCTGGAATAATCATAAGACCAGCTAGTAATGCAACAACAGTATCAAATATCTCTATTTGATTAACTGATTTACTTAAATTAACCTCTTTTCTTACATAAGAACCATAGGAAACCATAATACCCATAGCTATACTCATAGAAAAGAATAATTGTCCCATTGCCGCACATACCGTCTTAAAAGAAAACTTACTAAAATCTGGTAATAGATAATACTTAAGTCCCTCACCTGAACCTGGTATAGTCATAACATATATGGCAATACCTATAGTTATAACTAATAATACTGGCATTAAAAACTTACTAACTCTCTCTATACCATTTTGTACGCCTCCTAATACTACTAGCATAGTAACCGCTAGGAATATGAAGAAAAATATAAGAGGTGCCCACTCCTGGCCTATATAATTACTAAAGTAAGCATCTGCTGCAGAAGCCTTACCATTACCTGTTATAAATATAATAGCATACTTAAGCACCCATCCACCTATTACACAGTAATAGGGAAGAATAATAAGCGGAACAAGTCCAGCAAGATAGCCCAAAAATCCAAATTTCTTGTGTAGCTGACTATAGGCTACTATAGAGCTCTTACCTGTCTTACGTCCTATCGCAATCTCTGTTGTTAATAAAGAAAAGCCAAATGTTACCGCTAAAATCAAATATACCAATATAAAAATACCACCTCATATTGTGCTGCTAAATATGGAAATCGCCATAAATTACCTAACCCTACTGCACTTCCAGCCGCTGCTAAAACAAAGCCTATACCACCTGTAAAATTACCTCTTTTTTCTTTCAAAACTATATCTCCTCTCACTTTTCATTAACCCTAACAGATTATAATTCATTCTGTAATAAATAGCAATAACTACAGCTAGAAAATTGTTATCATCATTCTCGGTTCTTTCTTTCATTAATATATCTTTCTATAGTTTCATACATAACCTTAGGATCAATAGGCTTAGACAAATGAGCATTCATACCTGCTTCTAAGGTCTTCTTTCTCTCTTCAGAAAATGCATCGGCTGTCATAGCAATAATAGGTATATCCTTTGCATCTACTCTATCCATTCCTCTAATAACCTGTGTAGCCTCTATTCCATCCATTATAGGCATTCTAACATCCATAAGAATAGCATCATAATATCCTATAGCAGAGACTTTAAACGCATTAACTGCCTCTTCTCCATTTTCTAAAATAGTTACTATACTTTTTTTCTTTTCTAATAACTTTTTTGCCACCAATATATTTAATTCATTATCTTCAACAAGAAGAATATTACTATTTTCCAAATAACCCTTCATCTCTATATCATTTATCTGATGTGGAGGATTCTCAACCTCTGGAAAATACAAATCAATTACAAATTCTGTACCCTTACCAATAGCACTATTAACACTAATATTTCCCGTCATAGCTTCTACCAGACTTTTAACTATAGGCAGTCCTAAGCCTGTACCCTCATTATTAGATATATGGTAAGTCTTCTCTTGTGTAAAGGCTTCAAAAAGATGATTTAAAAACTCATCACTCATACCTACTCCATTATCTCTAACAATAAACCTAGTATATGGATGGGAGGCAGACTTAATATAGCAAGCACAACACATCCCACCATTCCTAGAAAGCTTAACTTTTGTAGAGAAACTAAATTTGTATTTCTTATCTCTTCTTTATATTCTATATAAACCTTGTTATCTATATGACGTTCTAAAATACCCTTTGAAAACTTATTCAATTGTAGCTCCCCTTCCCCCATGTAAAGAACAATTCCTATTAACTCTTAATAATTTATTGTACCACATTTATATAAAAGTATAAAGCGGAGTTCTCCCTTATGTTACTCCTGCTCATTTTCATAGGACTCTTGAACACTTATCGTTTATTTAGATATATAGGCATTCTGATTACTTCCAGGAGCATTTTCTCCCTTTGGAACTAATACCACCTCTATACCCTCCAATCTTTTTCCGTAACCTGCCGTTCCTGCTGGTTCGCCATTTTTTGACCAGCCAAGCCAGCCAAAGCTTTGTGCATGAACTCGATAATATATATCATACTTCTGTTTCATTTCTCCAGTTAATTCTATCTGAATCGCCTCAAGTCGTTTTGCCTCTCCACTAGTTCCACTCATATTGCCATTATAACGCCAATCTGATTCCCAGCCATAAGTCTGTATATGAGTTTTATATATAATGTCACCTTCGTATTGTTGATTAGTAAGCTGCAGTTCTATTCCTTCAAGTCGTTTTGATTCTCCACTAGTTCCACTCATATTGCCATTATATTTCCAGCCTTGCCAGCCATAAGTTTGCACATGGGTTCTGTATAATACATTAGTATTATTTTCACCCGGTACACTTACTGTGGCATTTGTAGCTGATATATAACCTGCACCATATGCTGAAACAATGCCAGACATATTTGTATCAAAGCCTTGTCCTTTTTTAACTATAACTATTTGTATTCCTTCTAATCGCTTAGAATACCCCGCCGTTCCTGCTGGTTCACCATTGCTTGACCAACCAAGCCAACCATAGGACTGTGCATGCACTCTATAATATACATCATATTTGCCTGCGTCAGCACCTGTAAGTTTAATCATTATTGCTTCAAGTCGTTTTGACTCTCCTTCAGTTCCACTCATATCATCATCAGCCGCCCAAGGTAGCCAACCATAAGTCTGCACATGGGTGGTATATTGAATACCTAGATCAGAATTACCACTTACATTTATATTTATACCTTCTAGTCTCTTTGACTTGCCAGAGGTTCCACTCATAGCACCATTAGCTACATAGTCCTGCCATCCAAAGGTTTGTACATGAGTTCGATATGATACATTCGCTGCTGGTATACTACTATCTGATGTACCACTTCCCGTGCCTGAGCCTGTACCACTTCCCGAACCACTTCCTGTACCTGAACTGCTTCCGTTTACTACTATAGAGTAAGTCTTTGATAAGCTGGTATTTTTCTTGGCTCTAATAGTAATTGTCACTGTTCCTGCCTTATTCATAGTAAGGCGGTAATCATTTGAATAGTTGACACTAACTATACTGCTATCAGAAGATATAACCTCCATATCTTCTAACTGGCTTCCTATATCAGGTTGTATCCGACATATTAATACATCTCCTATATCAAAGCTTGAATCATAATTTGAATAATAGTATCCACTTGTATTAGTAGAATTTTTCCACCATACTCTAAAGCTTGATGGAATTAGCTCTATGATGCTAAAACTATTCTTAATACTTCCTGTATAATTTCCCTTTCCAGATATGGTTACATACCCAGTTCCTATATTTATATTATTACTATATACTACAGTATAGTTATCTGGCGTTAGTATATTTCCCTTGCTGTCTTTAACTGTAACTGCTGGTTTCTTTGCACTTCCATCATAGATTGTAGTATCATATTCCAACTTCATATCACATTTGCTAAGATCACACTGTGTAA
>CAZOUU010000089.1:0-6579 GCA_964583045.1 uncultured Lachnospiraceae bacterium
AAATTAATTTTTTATCATTTGGTAGATTATAAGAAAGTTTACCTTTCGCATCTGGCAAAAAAATAGCATGGTTGAAATAGATTATACAAGGTGTTATAATAGCATTAAGTAACTTTATTGATAGAACAAGGATGTTCGCTGAATGATTTCAAAGGAGTGATATATATGTCAACATTTTATGGCATAAGTGCAGAGAGTGCATCTAGTTTCTTTAGTAGTAATTTTTCTACGACAAGTTCAACTAGTGCCGCATCAAGTAATGTAGGTAGTATGTTATCAGATTATTATGCTATCCAGAATGGTAGCTATGGTAAATTAGTAAAAGCATATTATGCAAAGAATAATGCAGATACTAGTAAAAGTGAAAATGGTACAAATTCTGCAACAGAGAAAAAGACTTTAACTAAAGCTAAGAATGATGCTGAGACAGTACAACAGGCAGCGTCACAGCTAGCAACAACAGGTAGTAAGTCTATATTTAAACAAACAGATAAGACAGATGATAAGGGTAATATTACTAAGGAGTATGATACAGAGGGTATATATAAGGGTGTAAAGAGCTTTGTAGATTCATATAACAACCTTATAGATTCAACCGGAGAGAGTGATACTTCGTCAGTACTTAAGAAAACGTTGTGGCTTACTAATTCTACAAAGACTTATGAGAATGAGCTTAAGAAGGTAGGCATAACAATAGGCAAGAATAATAAGCTGGCTATTGACGAGATTGCATTTAGAAAAGCTAATATGACCGATGTTAAAGCTATATTTAATGGTGCTAACTCTTTAGCAGTTAAGACATTTCAAAAAGCTTCTGATATATATAATTTATCTAACTCGGTTATTAACACTGGAAGTATATATGGCAGTACAGCAAATTATCAGGCATTGTCTACAGGCCAGCTATATGACAGTATGTTTTAGCTAGATTAAATAAAATCTATCTTTCCGTAGGAAAGTAGATTATGAAATGGACAAATCTAACAAGATTTGTCCATTTTTTATGTGCTTATGTACAATTTTTGTGGCTTAAATGATTGCAAGAAAATCTTGACTATGCTAGAATAGAAATTGCGTAGATATTCAGTATGGGGTGACAGAGATGAAGAAATTTTCAAGTTTTTTAGACAAGATACCTTTTATAGGTAACAAGAGTGGAAATAAAACTGAAGAGGGTTCTGGTAATAATATTGAAAAGCAATTTGGCAAGGCAGTTGACTTATTATATAATGATATTCCCTTGGAGGCTATACCACTATTAGAGAGTATAGCAGATATTGGATCTATGGATAGCCGTTATAAGCAATTAGCCTGTGATTCTCTTAAGATACTTGGAGAGTTACATGAATTGGGCAGATATAGTAACTCAAAGATGGAAACTAATATCGATAAAGCTTTGGGATATTACGAGAGATATTCTAATCTTACTGATGATGGTGAGATGTTATTTAAGTTAGGAAAAATTATGCTGGATAAACAGAATTTTTCCAAGGCGATAGCATATCTAGAGAAGGCGGTCAAATGTGGAGTTAAGTCTGCTTGTATGAAGCTTGGTTCAGTATATGAAGAAGGCCTACAAAGAGTAGATGAATATGGTAATAAAAGTGATTATGTTATACCTATAGATTTAGAAAAATCTAAAGAATGGTATGGCAAATTAGCAGCTCAAGGAGACAGTCTAGCGCAGGCAGCTGTGGATAGAGTTGATTATGCTATGACTCATACAGATAGTATCCAGTTTGAAGAGAAGGATAAGATATATACTCAGATTGCTGAGAAACGTAAGCAAAAGGGTATTGAACCTAGATTTAAGAGTATTGAAGGCTCAAAGCTTCAATATCAATATATATATGTACATAATCAGGTAGAAGGATATATACACAAGCTTCCTAAAGATTGGATTATGAGTATAAATGTAGATACAGAGGAGGAGTATTATGCTCCTAGTCATACATACAAGGATTTTAATATATATGTAAGCTATGACAGCTTGCCAAAAGAGTCTACGAGAACAGTAGAAAGTTATCTTAGATATCAAAACGAGGCTTTTGAAGAAGAACTTACTATAAAACCATATATAACAGAATATGCGGATGGTATATGTACTACTTATTATCATAAGGAACTAGAGAAAGGTATTGTTACATTTGTATTTAAACAACACAAGAGATTGGCTTGTCTTAGATTTGTATGTGCAACTATGGAGATTATAGAGCAATATGAAGAGATTATATTTGAAGTAGCTAATTCCTTTGCCTTTGTTAATCCTACCTTAGTAAGTACTGAGAGTGCAAATAGAAAAGAACAGCAGTACTATAGAGAGGCAGTATATTATTACTATATGGAAGACTATGCCCAATCTATGGAATTTGCCAAACTAGCATTGAAATTTGGTAGTAGAAAGGCCAGCTATTTACTTATCGAGTTATATTTTGATGAAGATAGTCCGTATAGAGATATTAAGAAAACAGTATCTTTTGCACAACAATTGTTTAATGCAAATAAGGATCCGGATTTAGCATTCTTAATAGGAAATATATATGATCAGCATATGCATGAATATATACAGGCTTTGAACTGGTATGAAGAAGCTGATAGACTAGGTCATACAAGAGCAGCCTTCTATCTAGGACGTTTATATTATTATGGACTTCTTAGAACCAAGCGAGATGGCGAGAAGGCATTGGAATATTTTAACAAAGCAATTGCAAATGGTATATTTGAAGCTGATGCATACGCCAGAGATATAAAGGCTCTTAATGGAGCAAATCTTCAAGCTACAGTAGTAGAATGGGAAAATGCTGTAAATGATGGCGTAGGTGAAGTAGCATTAAAGGTAGCAAAGAGAAAGAAGGATCAGGTATTCTATCTAGCTACTCAAGATGAGATAGAGGATGCTTTTAAGACAGCATATAGATTGGGAATTGTAGAAGCTGCTTATGAGCTTGCTATTATATATAAGCAGCGTGAGAGTGATGAAAATTATACTGGCGATAAACTAAGTATGTATTACTTAGAGAAGGCCTTTGATGAAGAATATGATGGCTTTGATAAAGAATTATTATATGAAGTTATTGATGCTAAGAGCAAGAAAACTACTACAGTTGAGGAAAAGATAGACTTATATATGAGGGCTGCTGATAAAGGTAGTACTATCGCTATAGATAAATTAGTAGTACTTATACCAGTACTTAATGATAGTGTAAGAGACCTATATGAGAGACTTAGAAATCTTGCTAAGACTGGTGATAGTGATGCCCTATCTTCTATGAATAAGCTAGAAAAGGCTTATATGGATTTATTAGCTATAGAGGTAGATGATAGCTGCAAGGTAATAGAGAACAAATTCTTTAGATTAGCTGTACCAAAAGAATGTACGGCAGTTATTAATGACGAAGGTGGTACTATAAGATTTGCGGATTCGGTAGTAGAATTTGCTGTTGCAGAGATGCCAGTACAAACTACAGAGGAGACAGAGTACCTTAAAGTATATAAGCTTATTGTAGATGAATACTCACAGGATGATAATGCCAATATAATTATTGCAAATTCTAGAATGGTTGGTTCAGCTATGCTAGCATCTAAGGGTAATAATCACACCTTTAACATATTGTTAATAAGCTCTAAAAATCAATATTTATTTAAATTAAGTTCAAGGGATAGAAGAGAACTTATGACATTTAAGGATAAGGTTAAGAGCATTGCTAATTCTTTAATAGAGACAGGCGAAATCTATGTAGCAACAGGTGATAGAGCTAATAAGAATATTGGGCTTACTTTATTGTTGGCTGCTAATGAAAATGGTATGCTATCTATAAATAAAAGTGACGATTAATTATATGATGCTCCCTTTGATGTATGCATAATTGTTATGTATAAAGAGGGGAGCATTTACTTTTTAGACAAAAAATGATATTATTAGTAGGATTAGAAAAAAGTGAAACGTAGGTGATGGTATGTACAGAAATATTATTAATAATTTAGCCAAATGGTATGAAGAGGATAGTGATAAGCTTCTTATGCTAAAAGGTGCTAGAGGTGTGGGTAAAACTTGGGTTATAGAGGATTTTGCCAGCGCATTTTTTGATGCAACTGTAGTTATCGACTTATCACAGGTAAAAAAGTCTCAAGACCTGCTACGAGATAAGTCATCCATCCAATTATATGTAGAAGAAAATATAGATGCTAATAAAAAGAATACCCTGATAGTATTTGATGAAGTACAGCTTAAGTCAGATGTTAGCAGTATATTAGAATATGCTATGAGCGTTATAGGCAAGTACAGGGTATGTCTTATAGCCTCTTATGTAGGAGAATTAGCTGGGGAAGCGAGCTATATAGGTAGTATTAGAAGCTTTGTTTTGGAGCCTATGACCTTCGAGGAATTTCTGATAGCGAATAAAGCTCAGAAGCTGCTTAAGTGCGTGGAAGGACAAAGAGTTGAACCTATATCGGAAGCAGATATTATACAGATAATGGATTATCTTAAGGTGTTTTTTGTAATTGGTGGTATGCCTAAGGTAGTGCTTGATTATGTGAAATATAAGGACCTTGAGCGAATAGAGAAGCTACAACAAGAAATCTTAATAGATTATAAGAAGTATATAGAGAAATACGCACCGGATACTATGTGTAAAAAGGTACTACAGATATGGAGCAGTATACCTAAACAATTATCTAAAGATAATAAAAAGTTCATGTATGGATATGTAGATGAGAAGGCAAGAGCAAGAGAATATGAACCATCAGCTGAGTGGCTGGTTAATCATGGACTAGTAAGGAAAATATATAGAGTTAAAGAAGGACAAGCTCCTCTGGTTAATCAAGTAGATAATAAGGCGTTTGAATTATTTCATCTAGATCAAGGTTTGTTAAGACATATGGCAGGCTTAAAGGCTAAGAGGCTGATTGAACGGACAGATATATTTAGTGTAATCAATGGCTCGCTGATTAGTCAAATGGTATATGCGGAGTTATATAATAATAGTAATATAGGCGGCTTGTATTATTGGGTATCGGGTGCTACAGCAAAGGTAGACTTTGTGTTTGAGGATGATGGAGATATAATACCAGTAGTAGTGCAAGACAGATTTAAACCCAAAGCACAGAACATAAAAGTATTTAAAGAGAAATATAGTAATAGGATGGCAATTAGAATATCTCTGGAGGGATTAGGTTTTGATAAAGGTACATTAAACATACCACTCTATGGATTATGGAATTTTTAAGTTGTTGGAGGAAACTTATGATAAAGATAGCAATATGTGATGATAATACTATTGATATGGGAATTATAGAAAATATAGTAATTAACCATATGAAGAAAAAGGATGTGCAGTATTCATTAGATAAGTATGGTGATGGAGAAGATTTAATTAAAGCGTCAGAGAATACAGGGATAAAGTATGATCTTATATTTATGGATATTTTCATGATGAATAGTAATGGTATGGACATTGCAAAGGTAATTAAAAAATACAGTAATAATACGCAGGTTGTATTTAGCACAAGCTCTACAGAGCATGCTATAGAGGCCTATGATATAGAAGCTATAGGATATTTGTTAAAACCGATTGAGGTAGAGAAATGTATCCGCATTTTAGATAGATTTCTTAATGAATATGCTAAGAAGGATAAGGTAGCTATATTTAAAAGCAAGGGTAAACTAATAAAAACCGAGTATGATAATATTGTATATTTAGAGAGCAGAAATACTACGGTTATAGTTCACTTGGTAAAAGGTGAGATTATTAAGATATATGGTAAATTAGATGATGTGGAAGCAGAGCTAGGAGACAGAAGATTTTTAAGAACCCATAAGAGCTATCTTATTAATATGAATCATATAAAGAGTGTAGATGATAATTTTGTTACTGATTCGGATGAAGAGATTATAATCAGAACCAGAGGTAGTAGCGGAATAAAAAATGAGTATTATGAATATATAAAATCAACAATGGAAGACAGAGAATAAGGATAGACTAAAATGAAGTGGTACAAACATTTAAAAACCATTAATAAACATAAAAGACTAGTTATGAAACATTGTTTTAAGTGTGGGTTATATAAACAGGCATGGTTACATGATTTATCTAAATATTCATGGACTGAATTTAGCGTTGGTGCAAAATACTACCAAGGGGATAGAAGTCCTAATAATGCAGAGAGAGAAGATAAGGGTTATACTTCTGCTTGGTTACATCATAAGGGGAGAAATAAGCATCATTTAGAATATTGGATAGATTATAATTTAGATAAAACTCAACCAGGAGTGTTGGCAGGGGGACCTATGCCAACTAAATATGTAGTGGAGATGTTTTGCGATAGAATGGCAGCCTCGAAGAATTATAACCCAGAGTCCTATACAGATAGAGCCCCATTGGATTATTATATGAAGGGCAGAGATAAATATTTACTTCATCCAGATACTAAGGCCTTGTTAGAGGAATTACTTAACAAGCTGGCGGATGAAGGAGAAGAGAAGACATTTGATTATATTAGAAGAGAGATTCTAAAGAATAAAAGGTAGGTATTGTTATGGCATTTACGCATTTACATGTGCATACAGAGTATAGCTTG
>CAZOUU010000090.1:0-6571 GCA_964583045.1 uncultured Lachnospiraceae bacterium
ATATATATAGTTGCAAAATCTGGTTGTTTGGTTAGTGGGCAAAGGCTAGTAAACTCTGGGCAGTTAAACTTCACAAAGTAATCATTTCCTTGATGCTTATTAACAAATCTCTCCAACATATTAGGTGAATAGTCCGTAGGATATTCTACCTCAGTATTACCTAGTAATGATACCCCTTGTAATTCCTCTTTATTTCTTGTACTCATAATTACATTCTCCTATCTTATATAATATCCAATCCAGTAATTTCCAGCTATACATAGATCTCTATCTAATTCTCATATATCTTATTGTGCATTATACCCTAATAGCCTTATCTAGTGCAAATGAATATATATACTTCTCGGTAACAGCTTTACCTGTAAGCTTTCCAAGTATAATACCATAATAATCTAACTGTACCTTATAATGATCTATTAATTCTTGCTCTCCTTCATTAGAAGCTACTCTATCCGTCTTATAATCAACTATAATAATACTATCTTCTTCTTCAAAATAAGCATCTATTACACCCTGTATAATAATATCGTCTTCTAACTTATTAGATTGATAGACCATCGTTGCTGGTAATCCTGCGACGAACTGTTTTTCTGTATATAACTTGTTCATAGTTTGTGCACATGCCATTCTTCTTCCTAATGTTGTATTGAGCATATTACAGATCTTGGTTCCATCTACCTTCGTTGCAGCCTCTTTATCTAATATCCCCTCATTAGTTAAAGACTCAATCCACGGCTTTACATTCTCCAACGGCATATTAAAATCTATAAGCTCCATAACCTTATGAACAGTGGTACCAACGGTTGTAGCCGCTACCTTAGCCGTCTTAATAAACTCTGGATATGTAGGTTCAGACAATTCGTATATATTATTTTCTGTGTTCTTAGCATCACTCTTAAATTTGCCTCTATTGGTATTAGCCATAAGTTTAAGCTCTGTTACCGACAGCTTCCCCTTAATTTTGGTTGCCTCTTCTCTATTATAGTGCCAGTTAAATATATCAGTATATCTATCTTGCTGTCTCTTACTAGCCTTCTCCTCAAGAAAAGCCCTTACTATGATTTCTTTATCAGCAAAATCTACGGCCTCTTCTATGCATTCTCGTTCTATCTCATCATCATTAATAAACCTAACTTCAAGAAAATTCTTAGTTTCTTCCTCCTTCACCAACTCGTAATTGCTATATATATACTCACCATTTTTGTCATCATATACTGGTGGTATGGAATTACAAGCATTATTAAACACTTTATTACGCATCAAGCTCATAATAATCCATTGTAAATAATTCTTTCCACCGGTGATATCACTATAGGATATATGCTCATTAGCATTTTCTACGATATGTTTATATTTATCTATCAATCCAATAACATTATTGCAGCAACCCGTAACAATAAGCTTCTCTTGCGCTCTTGTAAGTGCTACATATAGCACTCTCATTTCTTCAGCCAAATCTTCCATAATCATAGCCCTGCTAATAGACTGTTTAACCAGAGAGTTCTCCCATCTTTGTTCTTCTAGATTAACTAGCTTAGTTCCAAAAAAATAATCTGGGTGAATAACCACACTATCTCTTGCTGCGCCATAATTATATCCCTTACCCGTACCACTAACAAACACTATAGGAAATTCCAAACCCTTGCTCTTATGAATACTCATTATATGAACTACATCATTTGTACTGCTAATATCTATCTCTCCATAGTCCACATTATAATCTTTCACCCTCTTTATGTATCTTAAGAAGTTAAATATACCTCTATAGCTTGTGTTCTCGTAATTGTCTGCTTGTTCAACAAGAAACATTATATTAGCTTGTCTCTTTTTACCGCTTGACATACTTCCTACATATTCAAAATAACCAGTGGCATCAAGCACCTCTCTTATAATGGCTCTTATAGACATATATACCTTTTTATTCTTTAAATCATCAATTAATCCTATTACTCTAGAAAGCTTATCTCTTAACGTTTTATCTCTTCCATGTTCGATGTAGTACACCGCCGCTTCATATAAACATCTATCATCAGTGGACCTTCGCTGGGCAATTCTTAATCTAGCTAACTCATCATCCGTCAGCCTTCCTATATATGACTTAAATACTGCCGCCAATTCTACATCCATATACATATTATCAATTACTGCCAACATAGCTAATATAACCTTTATCTCATGAGAATTATAAAATCCTACATCACTAACCGTATCCACCGGTATATCATTTTCCATAAATACCTCACTGAAAATATCTGACCAGTTCTTCATACTTCTTAGCAATATTGTTATGTCACTATACCTTGCTATCCTATATTCTCCCTCTTCGCCAAGAACATACTGTGGCCTATCTCCATATACACCAATAAGTTCCTTTATCCTATCTGCTACTACTCTCGCCTCATCCCTAATCTTACCATCTTCCTCTAAAGTATCTTCTCTTTGTATAATAATTACTTCACTATTATATATATCTTCATCGTCATATCTAGGAAATTCTCTTCCTGGATAAAGCTTAGCACGTTCATCGTAATCAATACCACATACCTGCTCTGTCATAATCTGACCAAATATGTAATTGGTAAAATCCAATACCTGTTCTCTACTTCTAAAATTACTATTCAATTCTATTTTTTTCTCATTCCCTACATCGCTATATGTATGGTATTTTCTCAAAAATATATCTGGTCTTGCCTGTCTAAACTTATATATACTCTGCTTTACATCGCCTACCATAAATATATTATATTCTCCCTCTTCGCATCTAGAGACACAGTACAATATATCCTCTTGCAAGAAATTGCTATCCTGATACTCATCAATAATAATCTCATTAAATTCCTTGCCATATGTTCTAGCTATCTTGCTTCTTATAGGCGTTCCGTCTTCCTTATAACCTTCTCTAAGTACATCAGAAGCCATATGCTCGATATCTTGAAATTCCATAATTCCTTTATCTCGTTTAATATCCCCTAAAAGGACAATATATTCTCTAACCAATCCAATAAGAACATCTACATAACCATATACTAAAGACAGTTCTGTCATTAGTCCCTCTGGACTCTTAGAAAATACATTTGCGTCCTTAATCAGCTTCTTATATATCTCTCTTATACCTTTAAACTCTTCTGCCAGCTCAGGATCCACTTCATCCTTTTTGCTACACCTTGCTAGAGTAGGCAGTTTCTCTAAGTATGCCATATAAAAATCATTATAAGTATTACAAGCTAACAACCTATCCACATATTCCATATCCAAATAGGCTGTAGTCTTATATTTGAACGGTCCATAATTCTTATCACAAATAGGAATAGCTGCTTCTATATATTCTCTTGCATTAGATAATACTAATTTGGCTTGTCTAATATTATTTTCAATCCAACCTAGCCCATTGATATCTTCCTCGCAATTAACCTCTAAGGCCTTGCCAGCCTCCAAAAACCATCTATCTATATCAGAATAGCTAGAAGATATATCATATACTTTGTTAATTAAATCTTCTATGTTAGTGTCCGATTTATCCTTAGTAAAGCTATCCACAAATTCGATAAATCTCTCATCGCTAGCTTCATAATGTCTCTCTAATAATTCTGATAATACATCTGCCTTAATCAGTTTCATCTCTGCATTATCAGCCACTCGCATAGACGGAGTTATCCCCAGCTTATTAAAATTCTCTCTTACTACCTTAAGACAAAATCCGTCTATAGTCATAATATTGGCTCTATCTAACAATATAATTTGCTTTGCTAGGTGTGAGTCTCCAGGATGTTTAGCTCTAGCTTCTATTAAAGCAGCTCTAATCTTTTCTTTCATCTGATTAGCTGCTGCATTAGTAAAGGTAACTACTAATAAACTATCTATATCTATAGGGTTATCTTTATCTAAAACCTCTTCAATAATTCTCTCCACGAGGACAGCCGTCTTACCTGAACCTGCTGCTGCAGAAACTAACAAATTTGAATGTCTTGATTTAATTACTTTACTCTGTTGTGCTGTCCATGTTATCTTCATTGTCAGTCTCCTCTCCTAAAATCTTACTCCAGGTATCCTCTGCCGCATTATTGGTTCCGACCCTATACTTATTAGTCTCCTTGAAATCTATGCTGCATATAGCCGAATAATCACAGTACTCACAATTTGTATGTCTACCTGACCTAATAGGTATAGGGGCTATATCCCCCCCTATGATTTTATTTCCAAATTCTACCAATTTATCATTAACAAAATTGCATAGGCCATTAAATTTCTCATTATCAACTACATATTCACTGCTCTTAACATCACCATTTCTATCATATATATTAGGCAGCACATCGTCCTTGACCCTATCTAACATATCAATAGCACCATCATCTATATTAACTATCCCTCTTAATCTTGATTCTTTAGCTAATTCCTTCTCTGCCTTTTCTCTATTACTAGATTCCACCATAGGATTAGACAAATGATAATAAAACATCCCTGCTGGAACCATATGCTTATCCGGATAGGCTTCAGATACAATTTCTTTCACTATATTCATATATACACTTAGTTGTAGCTGTGTTCCGTCATATACCTTATTAATATCAAAGTTAGCATTACCAGACTTGTAATCTACTATACTTACATATACATTATCTTCCTTGGTAGATATATCTACTCTATCAATCTTTCCCGAAAGCTGTAATCTACCTGCTATTAGATTTAATCTGCTAGATACTAATTCATCCTTTTCTCCAAAGCTTTTCTCAAATAAATACGGTTCCATACTTCCGCTATTAATATGCCTCTTCATTACATCTGTAGTTCTTTTAGCAATTCTATTAATCTTGTTCAAAATATAACCATTTCTCTTGCTTCTTAAAAAAATACTAGTATCTAAATCTTTAACCGCCGCCTCTATACACTCATCCACAAGGCAGTCACTCTGTTCTTTAGTAATGTTCATCCAATCATATACCTTAGAGGAATGGATATTCTCGAATATTCTCTCCATAGTACTATGCAGTATGTTACCTATATCCACTGCTGCAACTTCGTATTCCTCTCTCTCATATAATCCTAAACCATACTTAATAAAATATGCGTAAGGACATCTGGCATATTGCTCCATCTTAGAAACCGAACCCCTTAATATATCTCCATATAGCATACGCGCTACATCCTCTGACAATCTATCATCTGAATATCTGTATCTATATCCTTCTACAAATGCATCTGCTTTTATCTTATAATCAGAAGGTAATGCCTCATATATATTCTTCATCTGCTCTCTGGTTATATCATCATCTAATTCACCTATATGATTTAAGAAATAATCGAGAGCATCCTGCTTACTATCTATCTCATCAGGCAAATCCTTCCACCCACCTACCTCTAATTCTAGGTTGTTAAACATATTACTAATCTGTGTTATAACATATGAGGGTTTAAGTTCTTTGCCTCCCTCATCTACAGAAGCAAAAGATACATATAGCCTATCACTAGCTTTGGTTAATAACATATATATGTATAACTGTTCAATATAAGAGTTAGTCTTATTAGTAGGAGCAAGATTAAGTCCTGCCTCACCTAGCAGCTCTTTATCCTTATCATTCAATATACCAACATCGTTATGGTGGCTAGGTATAATACCATCATTCACTCCATTAACAAATAATATCTTGATATGATTAAGTCTTGTTCTTGTTATATCTCCCACTATAACTTGATCTAGAGTAGGTGGAATATGTCCAACACCTATATCCTTAAAGCCTACCTCTAGCATAGAAGCAAATCTCTTTATATCTATATTCTCATCAATCATATGCACCATCTTATCTAGTATATTTAACACCTTTTCGTATATCTGCAAATACAAACTTTCATTAGAATAGTCTCCTAAGATATTAAATATAGAAGCCCTATCTAATAGTTTCTTTTCCATATTAGTATGTGTACAGTAATTAAATAATGCTGTAGCAAAACTTCTAGTCGTCTTAGTCCCTCCTGACACTTCTTTATAAAAGGTCAAAATCTCTCCTAGAAATTCTCCTTTTATCTTCTCTGCTCTATCATCAGTCCATACCATAGAATACATCCTATAACCTCGAATACCCTGCTTGAGTACATGATTCTCCATATATTCTACGTTTTTATAATCAAGATCAGTAATGCCAGATTTCAGATACCTAAATACTGCTTCATACGTAAAATCATATATGCATATATCCAAAACAGCACGTATAGTCTCTATACAAGGGTTATTATTAAGTGCCTCATTAACATCTATAAAATATGGTATTCCATACTCCTCAAATACCTCTTGATAATAATGTGCTGTAGAATCTAAATCTCCTCTTACTACTGCTATATCACTATAATTATAGTTACCCCGCTTTACTTTATCTACTATCTGCCTAGCAACACACTTTATCTCCTCTCTCCTATTATTGAAGCTAGCAATAGCCATATCATCACAGCACTTCTTATATACTTCTCCATCATTTCTATAAATATGCATACATAAGTACATCAATTCTTCACTTTTTTCGAACCTATATATTCCTGTTTTATCACACAATTGTGGCTCTTCGATATATATATTATC
>CAZOUU010000091.1:0-6517 GCA_964583045.1 uncultured Lachnospiraceae bacterium
TCTGGTCTCAAGATCAGCAAGCCAGTTCTTACCATTGGTTTTCGCTTGTTTTAGTTCATCAACGGCATTATGATAGCCATCCTTTATAATGCCGCCTTCTTTTATGGCAATAGGGGGCTCTTCAATAATAGAGGAATCAATAAGCTTATATAAATCTACTAGTTCATCTAGATTATCATATAATTCTTTGATTAAAGTATCATCAAAATCCATTAATATATGTCTAATAGCAGGTAACAGCTCTATAGAGGTTTTAAAAGCTATTAAATCTCTAGGATTGGCACTTCTTAAGCTTACCCTACTCATAAGACGTTCCAAATCATATATAGGGTTCATATATTCACGTAATTCTTCTCGACTTATCATATTGCCATTAAGAACCTCAATAGCATCTAATCTTTCTTCTATACGCTCTTTATTAATAAGGGGTTGTTCCACATATTCACGTAGCAATCTAGCTCCCATAGCTGTTTTAGTTTTATCTAGTACCCATAACAAAGAGCCACGTTTGGTTTTATCTCTTAAGGTTTCGCAAAGCTCTAGATTTCTTCTAGATGAGCTATCAATTATCATATATTCATCTACTGAATAGGTGGTAATTCTATTTAAGTGAGAAAGAGCTGTCTTCTGGGTTTCTAATAAATACTTAAGTAAAGAACCTGAAGCTATAGTGGCTACAGAATAATCCTTAAGGCCTAAGCCCTCTAGGTTAGATACCTTAAAATGCTTTTTGACAATGGACTTACATATATCTTCATCAAAATACCAGTTTTCCATTATTGAAATAGATATATGCAAACGTTCTTTAAGATACTCTATATCTATACCACTGATAGAAAAAGCATCATTTCCTATAATCTCTGCTGGCATAAATTTATTTATTTCATCATTTAGCTTTTCATTACCAGTTACCTGACAGGTTTTAAAATCTCCAGTAGTTATATCTACAACAGCTATACCATATAGGTTATCCATACCACATATGCACATAAGATAATTGTTTTTGGATTCGTCCAGGCTAGTAGTACACATATTAGTTCCAGGAGTTACTACTCTTATTACTTCACGCTTTACTAATCCCTTAGCCAGGCTAGGATCTTCTACCTGTTCACATATAGCTACCTTATAACCCTTTTCTATAAGTTTATTAAGGTAAGTATCACAAGCGTGATAAGGCACACCACACATAGGTGCTTTTTCTTCTTGTCCACAGTCTCTACCAGTAAGGGTTATCTCTAATTCCTTGGAGGCTACAAGTGCATCCTCAAAAAACATTTCATAGAAATCACCTAATCTATAAAAAAGTATGCAATCCTTATATTGATTTTTTGTTTCCATATACTGACTCATCATAGGTGTTAATCCAGTCACTTTAATTACCTCACTTTTGTGTATTGTTTAAATGGTTCTAGCTTTAGCAAGGGCTTCATCTATATTAGCAAGGACATTTTCCTCTCCCACCATATCTATAAAGCCTGCCTTGGTCATAACCTTGAGGGGTTGTTCTTGTATATGGGATAATAGTAATGTGATATTATCCTTTTTACACATATTATATATTTGCTTTAATGAATTAAGAGCGGTTACATCCATAGCGGGAACACTTCTCATTCTAAGTACTAATACCTTTATACTTTCGTCAGCGGATATCTCCAAGAACTTATCAGCAGCACCAAAGAACATAGGACCATCAATTTCGTATACAAGTGTATCATCAGGAACTTCTTTTAAACATATGTGCATAGGGTCATTTTCGGTAGTATCATCATGGTCTTTATATACCCATCCTCTAATACTTACTACATCTGACATACGTTTCATAAATAGCATAGCGGCAAGAACCATACCTATCTCGATAGCTACCACTAAGTCAAATATAACTGTTAGAAAAAATGTAACTAATAATACTAGTATATCACTTTTAGGAGCTGTCTTTATCATATTAAGAAAATCTCTCCAACCACACATGTTATAGGCTACCATTATAAGTACTGCTGCTAATGTAGGCATAGGTATAAGAGCCGCATAAGGCATTAATAGAACTAATATAAGTAATAATGTAAGTGCATGAACCATACCAGCAACAGGAGTTCTTCCACCGTTTTTTACATTTGCTGCCGTTCTTGCTATGGCACCAGTTGATGGAATACCACCAAATAGACCAGACATTATATTTCCTATACCTTGTCCTATAAGCTCCATATTAGAACGATGTCTAGAGTTAATCATACCATCCGATACAACACAGGATAATAGAGATTCGATACCTGCAAGTATAGCTATAGTAAATGCCGAAGGTAATAGCTTGGCTATAGTATCAAAATCTGTGTTAGGTATAGTGAATTTAGGAAGTGCTGAAGATATCTCACCATAGACACTTCCTATAGTACTAACCTCCATATGTAATAAATTAACCAATACAGTGGTTGCAATTATAGCAATAAGAGATGCTGGTACTACCTCTGTAATCTTAGGCCAGATAATAAGTATTGCTAAAGCAATTACTCCTATAACTACAGCCATTATATTAGCGCTTCCAAGATTTTTAATAATAACAGCCATCTTCTGTATAAATTCTGAAGGTACATTCTTAAGATGCAATCCAAAGAAGTTTTCTAATTGACCAGCTACTATACCTACTGCTATACCAGCAGTAAATCCTATGGTTATGGTAGATGGTATAAATTTAATAAGGTTACCAAAATGAAATAGTCCCATAATTATAAGAATTATACCAGCCATTATAGTGGCAACTATAAGACCATCTGTACCAAACTGCGCTACTATTCCGTATATAATTATAACGAATGCCGCTGTAGGTCCACCTATCTGTACTCTACTTCCTCCAAAAAATGATATAAAGAAACCAGCAATTATAGCTGTATACAATCCCATTTCTGGTCTAACGCCAGAGGCAATAGCCAAGGCAATGGATAAAGGTAATGCAATAACGGCCACAATTATACCTGATATTATGTCCTTAAAAAATTGTTCCTTTGTGTAGCTTTTCATAGTTGAAAATAATTTTGGTTTAAGCTTGTTCATGATGTAAAATCGTCCTCTCTAGTAATATTAAATTCTCTCGCCCATATAATAAAATCCCATACATTCTACTAGTCTTACATTAACTAATTTGCCTATTAGACTTTCATCCCCTGTAAAATGCACTAATAAATTGTTACTTAGCCTTCCTGTAACTAAGGAGGTATCATGCTCGTTGATACCCTCTACCAAGGCTTCCATAACCTTACCTTCATATAGCTTAGCTTTTCTATGTGATATATCCTGAACTAAAGCAAGTAATTCGTTAAAATTCTCTTTAACTTCATTATCATCACACTGATTTTCCATAGCTGCCGCTGGTGTCCCAGTTCGCTTTGAATATATAAATGTAAAAGCAGAATCATACTCTACCTGTTTTACCACATCTAAGGTCTCCATAAAATCTTCTCTAGTTTCACCCGGAAATCCCACTATAATATCTGTAGTTAAAGCAATATCCGGCATAGCCTTTTTGATTTTATCAACCAACCTCAAATAATCCTCTTTGGTATATCGTCTATTCATCTTATCTAGTATTCTAGTACTACCAGATTGCACAGGAAGATGTAAATGAGTACATATCTTATTAGAGTTCTTCATAACTTCTATTAAATCCTCAGACAAATCCTTTGGATGTGACGTCATAAAACGTATTCGCTTTAATCCCTCTATCTTCTCTACCTCCATAAGTAGTTCAGAAAATGTCATAGGCTGTTCTAAGGTCTTTCCGTAAGAATTAACATTCTGACCTAGTAGCATTATTTCCACAACGCCATCAGCTACTAGACCTTCAATCTCTCTAATGATATCCTTTGGCTCTCTACTTCTTTCTCTGCCTCTTACATAGGGAACAATACAATAGCTACAGAAATTGTTACAGCCAAACATTATATTAACTCCTGCTTTAAAGGAGTATTTTCTTTCAGTTGGTAAATCCTCTACTATCTCATCTGTATCCTTCCATATATCTATAATCATACGGTCTGATTCAAAACGATTTTTCATAAGCTCTGCAAGTTTAAATACATTATGGGTTCCAAATATAATGTCTACATATCTATAGCTTTTTTTGATTTTTTCGACTACTATATCCTCTTGCATCATACATCCACAAAGAGCAATAATCATATGAGGATTCTTATTCTTATACTTTTTTAATTGTCCTAGGCGGCCGTATACCTTTAAATTAGCATTCTCTCTAACTGTACAAGTGTTATATAGTACAAAATCAGCCTCTTCGGTGTCTGCCCTAATATATCCTATTTGTATTAGGATACCTTCTAGCTTCTCTGAATCTCTAGCATTCATCTGGCAGCCAAATGTACTTATATTGTAAGTTAAAGCTCTGCCAAGCTCCTTGCTCTTATGCTGTACTATAGCCTTAACCTCTTCAATATAATCCATTTGCTTTTTAGTTTCTAAAGCACTTATTTCATTCATTAATTTATCTCCTTTTGAAAATATTACCTTGGTGCCATAAGCTTGGTAATACCCTCCTTTAATCCGTCTACTGATAAGGGGTACATATCATATAATTTTGCTAATGCAGTTTCTGCCTCCATCCAGCTAATATCCATATCACTATAATGATATCTAGGATTTAACCATATAATTTTCTTATACTTGGTTTTAATTAGTTGATTCCATTCATATCCGCTAAGCCCCTTGTTAGCTCCACGATAATTTCCATTTACATCAAATAGTTCCTCAGGTGCCATCTGGGCATCTCCCACTATAATAACCTTATAATCCTTATCATATTTTTTAAATAGCTCTTCTAGATTGGTATAATCGCCTAACTCACACTCAGGAGTATTATAGACATTTGCATATATACAATTATGAAAATAATAGGTCTTTACATCTTTGAAATGGTTGGCTTTTTTTACCGCTTGAAACAAATTATTACATAGCTCCATAAATGGATACATAGTGCCTCCACAGTCAAATAGTAATAATAATTTCACGGTGTTTTTCCTAGGCTTATCAAATTCTAATTTTAAGTATCCTCCTTGATTACAAGTAGAATCTATAGTCTTATTTATATCTAATTCTGTTTTGGGAACATCTATTTTGGAGGAATACTGTCTAAGTCTTCTAAAGGCCACCTGAAATTGTCTTATATTCAAGGTTCTGTCATTTCTAAAATCCAGATATTTACGTTCTCCCATAACACTAAAGGCTGAACGCATACCTGAACGACCACCTACCCTAATACCACCTACGTTTCTACCTGAATGACCAAAGGAAGAACCACCACTTGTACCTATCCAGTAATTACCACCATTATGTTCGGAATTTTGTTCGGTAATACGTTCTTTAAACATACGTTTAACTGTATCGGCATCCTTTTCTTGAGAATAACCATACATAGCTTTATTTTGTTCTGATACAGTCATATCCTTTTTGTCTAGCCATTTCATTATATCTGCAGGAACATCATCCTCAGAATATACGCCCTTAAAATATTCACCAAAGGCTAAATCATATTTGTCATAATCAGATTCACGTTTAACTAATATACTTCTACCCAGATAATAGAATTCACTAAAATTAGAGTGGTGTAACCCTTTATCTATAGCTTCTATAAAGGTTAACCACTCTGTTAATGATATATCTA
Organism: uncultured Lachnospiraceae bacterium; assembly: GCA_964583045.1. GTDB lineage: Bacteria > Bacillota > Clostridia > Lachnospirales > Lachnospiraceae > JAVBSN01. The sequence goes on from CAZOUU010000091.1 coordinate 5,663, forward strand.
AGCCCTTGTCTTTTAATGTATAAAAGAATTGTGAAAACATTAGTCTAATCTCCTAGCTTTTATAACTTCTAAATCCTCATCTTTTTTAAGTAGAACACCTATAAATGGTAATTCTTTTCTGATTAATTCTGGATCCATATCACTTATCTCTAAGGCTCTTAACCAATCAATAAATTCTGAAGTACTAGGCTTCTTACGAATATCCTTAAGATTTCTTATCCAATAAAAAGTATCTAAGGCATTTTTTAATAGGTTTTCGTTTATATTCTCAAAATGTACATTTACTATCTCAGTTAATTGCTCCTTATCAGGGAAGGAAATATAATGAAATATACATCTTCTTAAAAATGCATCTGGTAATTCCTTTTCAGCATTGGATGTAATTATAACTATAGGTCTTGTTTTTGCCCTTACATATTCATGAGTTTCATTTACATAAAACTCCATTTTATCTAGCTCCCATAGTAAATCATTAGGAAATTCAAGGTCTGCCTTATCTATCTCATCTATAAGTAATATAACCTGCTTATCACTTTTAAAAGCTTCTCCTAATTTACCATATTTGATATATCTGGATATATCATCTACCCCATCTACACCAAATTGACTGTCATATAAACGTTGTATTGTATCGTATACATATAATCCATCTTGAGCTTTTGTGGTGGATTTAATATTCCATATATACAAATCCTTATCAAGAGACTCCTTAATAGCTTCTGCAAGCATAGTTTTACCTGTACCTGGTTCACCTTTTATAAGTAAAGGTTTTTCCAGTGCTATAGCTATATCTACAGCGGCCATAAGTTCAGCACTAGCTACATATGTTTTACTTCCTGTAAATGTCTGGTTCAT
>CAZOUU010000092.1:0-1320 GCA_964583045.1 uncultured Lachnospiraceae bacterium
GTAAGTCCATGCATCTCACCTGAATCTTCATTTCTAAAAAGTGTAGAGGTCTCACCCATACGGTATGGTAAGTCTCTATATGAATGCTGTGTAGCCTTATATACATAATACTGGAACGGACAAGTCATAGGACGAAGTGCCATGACCTCCTTGCCATCTTCTGTAACATCTGCATCATCATCTTCTGTATCATTTAATACAAACATACCATCCTTGTAGTGATACCAATGATCAGATATCTTATATAATTGTGATTTTGCCATAAGTGGTGTTCTGGTTCTTACATAGCCCCATTCATAATCCTCTAGATCCTCTATCCATCTTTGAAGTGTCTGGATAATCTTAGTTCCCTTTGGCATAAATAATGGAAGTCCCTGACCTATAACATCTACAGTTGTAAATAATTCCATATCACGACCTAGCTTATTGTGGTCTCTATTCTTAATATTCTCTAAAAATTCTAGTCTTTCTTCTAAATCAGCCTTCTTAGTATATGCTGTACCATATATACGAGTAAGCATCTTCTTATTAGAATCACCTCTCCAATATGCGCCTGAAGATGATGTAAGCTTAAAGAACTTAACTGGCTTTGTACTCATAAGATGTGGTCCTGCACAAAGATCTGTAAAATCACCTTGCTCATAAAAGCTAATAGTTTCGCCCTCTGGCAAATCCTCTATAAGCTCTACCTTATAGGGTTCATTTTTCTCTTTCATAAATTTGATAGCTTCATCTCTAGGCAATGTAAAGCTTGTGATATCTATAGCTTCTTTAACTATCTTCTTCATCTCTGCTTCTATCTTATCTAAGTCCTCTCTACCTAGTGGCTGCATATCAAAATCATAATAAAAGCCATCCTCTATAGCAGGACCTATAGTACATTTAGCCTCTGGATATAATCTCTTAACTGCCTGCGCTAATATATGTGAAGCAGTATGTCTAAAGGCTTTCTTACCTAAATCATCATTAAAGGTAAGTATATTTAACTCTACATCACTATCAACTACTGTTCTTAAATCTACTACCTTACCATTAACTTCTCCTGCACATGCCATACGTGCTAAGCCTTCGCTTATGTCTTTTGCTATATCCAGCACTGACATTGCACTCTCATATTCTTTAGAAGAGCCATCTTTTAATGTAATCTTCATTGTTTTCTATCTCCTATTCTTATTGATTATAAACACTCACTACAACAATCTTTGTCATAGTCTTCACAGTTATTGCAGCAGTCATAATCTTCAAATTCACAGTTGCTGCAGCAATCATCATAATCCTTTGGACTTGGCGCATAAGAATTATCTGTAGATATATTATTAC
>CAZOUU010000092.1:1330-6448 GCA_964583045.1 uncultured Lachnospiraceae bacterium
CCAGAACCAATAGATATACCCTTTTTAATAGGAGCCATCATAAATCCTATAACAATACCTACAAGTAAGCATATAGCTCCTAATATAAATAATTCCTTATTGGTTCGCTCATCACCATCTGCTAAATACTCTTTAAAACACTCAATCTTCTCTCTCATTCTTAATACCTTCCTTTCGTTAATTAAAATAAAAAAGTCCCTGACATGTAATTATGCCAGGGACGACTTATTAGTTCGCGGTTCCACCCTAGTTCCTGCTAGTATAACATCAAATAGCAAGCACTCTATAGATTATAACGTAATCAACGGTCTATGATTAGTAGACACTCCGAGTTAGTTTTCTGTTAATCCTATATAGATTCCTTTCAGCAGTGTATCATATCAGAATCCTCTCTGCATATACTTCCTTAACATACTCTTCTCATCAACATATTATCTATAATTCAATTAAGCTTATATACCAAATATTATAAATCTTTAATTTATGTATGTCAACGAGTTATTTTATATGTCGACAAATATATTTGTCAGTGCTATCATTTGCATATGACAATTGTATTTGTCATTTATAAATGATTTCGTACATTTCTACGAGGGAGGATACTATGAAATTAAAAAATCGACTAAAAGAACATCGTGCCATACTAGGCATTAACCAACAAACCCTTGGACAGCTGGTAGGTGTTTCCAGACAGACCATAAGTCTTATAGAAAGAGGTGATTATTCGCCGTCTGTTACCCTTGCACTTAGGATAGCAAAGACATGCAATGTACAGGTAGAGGATATATTTGAATTAAAGGAGGATTTATGATTACAGCAAATAATCTTAGTAAACAGTTTATAAAGATTGAAAAAAAGAATAAAAAAACCGAGTTTTATGCCGTTAAAGATATATCACTAGAGATAAAGCCCAGTGAAATACTAGGTATATTAGGTCCCAATGGTGCAGGTAAAACTACTCTTCTTAGAATGTTAGGAACTCTTATGTCTCCTACCTCTGGAAATGTATGTATAACTGACGCTGCTGGCAAAGAGTTAGACGATGCCACCACCCTTAAACGCCATATAGGCTATCTATCTGGTAACACTAAATTATATGGCAGGTTCAGCACCAGAGAATTACTTAAGATGCTAGGTGATATATATGGTTTATCTAATGAGGAATGTGATGAACGTATAGCTTCTATCATCGATATATTGTCCTTAGACACATTTGTAGATAATCGAATAGAGAAGCTGTCTACTGGTCAAACACAACGTGCCTCTATATCTAGATGTCTTATACACAATCCAGATATATACATATTTGATGAGCCTACTCTGGGATTAGATATTATAAGCAGTGCTTCCATCATCGACTTTATGAAAAAGGAACGTGAAAAAGGTAAATCTGTTCTCTATTCTACTCATTATATGGAAGAAGCAGAATACTTATGCGATCGTATCCTTATGATTAACAAAGGCGAAATTATAGCAGAAGGCACTCCTGATGAATTAAAGGCTCTTACTAGTACCACTAATCTTAGAGATACGTTTCTACAATTAATTAACTGGGAGGAGCATGCTGATGAATTTTAAAATTATTAAAACCCTATTTTGCAAAGAAATATTAGATGTACTGCGAGACAAAAAAACTGTTATTATGATGCTGGTTTTACCTGTTGTATTTATACCTTTACTTATGATGGGATCTATGGCCGTTATAACTATGATTAGCAATTCCGCTAACAGTGCCACTTATAATGTATATGTATCTGTCGATAAGACGGACGATCCTCTAATAGAGAAAGCCTTGGATACAAAGGCCAAGGATAATGATTACACCTTTAACTTTATTCATAACGACAAAATCACTAATCCTATGAAGGAAATAGAGGAGGGCAAAATTGATATATATATATCTGCCCCCGATACACCTACTACAAAAGAAACCTTTGTTATAAATTATATATCCTCGATTAACAGCTCCTCTAACGCTTGTTCCTTAGTGGAAGAAGCTTTAGAGGATTACAAAAAATCTGTAACCTCTTCTCTAATAGAGGATGCTGGTTTAGATTCAGAATATATCACTAATCCTATAGCTATAGATATTCAGGATGGTGCCAGTGAGGAAGAAGCCTTTGGAAGTATCATTGGTGGAATCATTCCATTTCTTCTAATTACAAGTCTTCTAATGGGTACTATGTTCCCTGCAATAGATGTAACTGCTGGTGAACGTGAGCGCGGCACCCTAGAGACTTTACTTACTCTACCTGTTAAAAATGTAGAATTAATTATAAGTAAGTTCCTTGCTGTATCCACAATAGGTATTATAACTGCTCTTCTAAGCTCTCTATCCGTAGGCGTAATGGGCGTATATTTCTATCAATCTATATCCGCATTAGGCGTTGTAGATTCCTCCTTTAGTCTGGGCAGATACCTGCCAGGGCTATTTATAACACTGTTATGTCTTATAGTATTTGCTTTCTTTATCAGTGCTTTAACTATGTGTTTATGTATATTCGCCAAGACCTTTAAAGAAGCCAATAATTATATAACTCCTATTATGCTAGTAGTTATGATAGCTAGTTATATAGGCTTTATACCAACTATAGAATTAACAAATGTTATAGCTGCTATTCCTGTAGCTAACATCACACTACTTATAAAGGATGTATTTATTATGAACTTTGATCCTGCTGCCATAGCTATAGTACTATTTTCAAATGTAGCCTATTCAGCTATATCCATATGGGTTCTTAGTAAATTATATGATAGTGAAGCTATACTATTTTCAGAGGGTAATTTCGGATTATCTATTTTTGAAAAGAGAAGCAATATTAAAAAAGGTGGCATTCCTACTCCTAGTGATTCTATCGTGGTATGTGCTGCAGTATTATTATTAATGTTATATATAGGCGGGGTAGCCACTCTTAAATATGGTATAGTGGGCGCCTTTATAACACAGCTTATTATAGTTGGTATACCTGTTCTTGTTGCCCTATATGCAAAACAGGATATGAAGAATACCTTTTCTTTACATTTACCTAGATTAAAGAATGTAGTTGCAAGCATAATTATTGCCCTAGGCGTACTTCCACTTAATTTAGTATTTTCTTCTATACTGCAACACATTTTCCCTGATAGTGCCAATGCGGCTAATAACACCATGGCCGAGATGTTCGGAGATACTTCATTTGTAGTTGCACTCCTAATAATAGGCATAGTACCTGCCATATGCGAGGAACTGCTCTTTAGAGGATATATATTTAGTAGCTTAAAGAATAAATTCAAGCCTGCCACAGCTATTATCCTAGTATCAAGTATATTTGGCTTATATCATATGAGTTTAATAAGATTCTTCATTACTGCTCTTCTAGGTGCCGTATTAGCGTATGTAGTATATAAGACTAATAGCATACTTCCTGCTATGATTATACATTGTCTAAATAATAGTATATCAGTTATATTAACCTACTACCCTAAGCAGATAGAAAAAGCTATTCCAGTGTTAGCTAAGGATAGCCCAGATACAGCTACTATGTGTATAATGGCTATATTCGGGCTAGTATGTCTTGGTATTGGTTATATAATTATACTTAAAGAATATATAAAGAAGGCTGTTAGCTAGGCATTAGTTCTTCCATTACAGAGCTGACCTGTTCTATCTTGTTAGCTTTGTAGGCTTTAGCACCACAAAATATCAGACCTTCATCTGTATTACCTGTTACAGAATTTATAAGTGCCCTGCTGATACAGTAGGGCATATCTTTTTGATTACAGGTTCTAATACATTGATAGCATTTACTAATAGCTGCTTTCTGTCCCGGAATCATTTTTTTAATAAATGCATTCCTAATGGCTCTGCCGGGCATCCCCACTGGGCTTTGAACAATTACTATGTCTTCTGCTTTAGCATCTATATAAGCCTGCTTAAAGGCTTCTCCCGCATCACATTCCTGCGTAGTAACAAATCTAGTAGATACCTGTACTCCGTCAACTCCTAGAGACATAACATAATCTACATCTGCTTTATCATATATACCACCTGCTACCACTATAGGTATGCTCTTTTTATACTTAGCTTCATATTCTTTTATGACAGCTCTTATCCTCTCTATCTCTAATGCGTAATCGTCTCGATTATAATTATCTATATCTTCTCTGGAAAATCCTAGATGTCCACCTGCAAGAGGTCCTTCTATAACTATCATATCTGGTGTTACATTATATTTTCTATCCCACATCTTACATATAACTCGAGCTGATTTCTCTGAAGATACAATAGGTACCAGCTTCACTTTAGAATCTCCTACTAGCTTAGGCAATTCTGTAGGTAATCCTGCACCACATATAATCATATCTACATCTGCTTCTACCGCTGCAGCTACATACTGTTCATAGAACTTCGTTGCAACCATTATATTTACCCCTACAATGCCTCCTTTTGACTCTTCCTTAGCCTTAGTTACCTCTTTTTTTAAAGCTCTTAAATTGGCTTCTAGAGGGGTCTTTTCATAATCTGATTCTCTAAAGCCTACCATAGCCGCCGATATAACTCCTATACCACCTTCTCTAGCTATTGCTGCAGCTAACCTATGTAGACTAACACCGACACCCATTCCCCCCTGCACTATAGGTTTTCTAGCTACTAGTTCTCCAATTACTAATTCCTTATATGACATTTTCTAGTCTCCTTTTTGATACTTTGATTATCAAAGTAGTTTACAATACTAGATTATATCATATTGTTTACTTTGTCAATAGGTTTTTATATCTATTTGTAGAGAAGAATAAAAAAGAGCCCCTACACTAAATTAGTGCAGCAGCTCTTTTTATTCTCCCTAATTTCTATATCTATAGAAACTATTATACTATAACTATATAATAATACTAACCTATCTTAGAAGTGTTTAATCTAACACCAGGACCCATTGTTGAAGCGATAACTACGCTCTTTAAATACTGTCCCTTTGCTGAAGCTGGTTTAGCCTTATTAATAGCATCTATTAATGTCTGGAAGTTGTCCGCTAATTGCTCCTCTGTGAAAGAAGCCTTTCCTACTGGCACGTGGATAATATTGGTCTTGTCAAGTCTGTATTCAACTTTACCTGCTTTAACATCACTTATTGCTTTTTC
>CAZOUU010000093.1:0-6307 GCA_964583045.1 uncultured Lachnospiraceae bacterium
ATCTATAGCTGGCTTTTCTATCATATTACTAATCTTAACTCGCTTACCCTTAGGCGGTACACTCTTAGAAGGCTCTACAATACCATATTTACATACATCCTCGTGCGGTACCGTCTGAACACCTACTACTGGGCTATTAACTCCATTATATACATCTATTAGCTGTTTTAGTGCCGGTTCACAGCCCTCATGAGCAACCACATCATCTCCTAATAATACTGCAAAGGGTTCATCTCCTATAAAGGATCTAGCGCAGAGTATAGCGTGGCCTAATCCCTTTGGTTCCTTTTGACGCACATAGTATATGTTGGCCATATTTGCTATATCACATATCATATTGTACTCTGCATTTTTGTTGGAGGTCTTAAGTCTCTCCTCTAGCTCATAGGAACGATCAAAATGATTTTCCATACAATGTTTATTGGAATTAGTTATAACCAATATCTCTTCTATGCCACTATCTACTGCCTCTTGGATAATATATTGTATAGTAGGTACATCTACTATAGGTAACATCTCCTTAGGTATAGCCTTAGTAGCTGGTAAAAATCTAGTACCTAATCCCGCTGCTGGTATAACCGCTTTTCTAATTTTCTTCTTCATACTTCCTCCTTCTTGTTGCTCTGTTTCTTAAGGTAATAGCTATACATAATAGCGCGTATACACCTATTCCTATAGCTGTTAGCTTTACTCCCATAGTAAAGCCTTCTGGAACAAATTTCATCTCTAAATAATGTTGCCCTTTATCTATTTCAAAGGATAAAAAGGCATCCATAGCTTTCTGGGTTTCTACTTTCTTACCATCTATAGTTACTGTCCAGCCTGCATTATAAGGAATAGACGAAAACATAGTACCTGCCTTAGCAGCATCTATATATCCTGCTACATATCCATCCTCATAATCTGTTACTTCTAATTGACATGCTTGTAGCTTATCATACACCTTTTCAAAATTATCATATCTAAATCCTGCTGCGGCTATATTTAGAATACCTGCGTCCGGGCCATCATCTAGCATTAGATATTCTGCTGTGACCAAAGTACCAGGCGTACATTCTCCTACATGATATGCCTGAATGTGATATCTATCCTGCTTTGCTGTTCCATTAACCGTAATATTCATCATATGGATATTACTTCCTCTGTAGCAGGTGTACAAATCCATATCCTCCGTAACAACAAACTGTACCTTTATGCTTACATCCTTATTTGAAGTTCTATCATAATGAATAACTCCATCTTCAAATGTGGCCGTACAATTATTTCCAACTACACTGTATACCGGACTTAGTACATCAAATACATTCTGACTCTTCATTACATCCTCTGCAAAACTATTTTGTGTATCAAATACATTTCCAGAAAGATAATCCCAGGAATCTATATCCTCTACCATATATGCCATAGATAAGGGATACATATTCTGATATACATCCACTCCGTCTATGCTGGTTATAAGCGAACCATCCACATTATTTGTGGCTCCAGAATGTGCAACCATATATTTTACTCCTAACATACTGTTAGTAAGTGGTGTTGCACCTTTATATAAATATTCGTTAGCTCCTGTATAAAATCCTAATCTGGACATACCTGTAACCATATCTCCCTGTACAGTAGTACAGAATATTCCGAGACTCTTAAAATTATTCCAAGTAGATTCATCTAATATAGATGGGTTAATCATGTCTACACGATATAATCCTGCATCCATGCCCTCCATAAACTGGCTTGCTTCTTCCATAATGTAGGTGTCATTAAAATATTTCATAGTCTCAGTAGTACCTACAGATTTGAAGCCTACCACTCCTTCTATAACCATCTCTAAGGACATAGTTATAGCTAGTATATATCTAAAATATTTTTTATCTATATAACGCAGCTTATAAAATACAAGTATCATCACGTATATAGCACACACAATTACAGTTGCTACTGTAGGCAATATAACCTCACTGCCTGTGCCATTATCTGATATGTTGTATCCGACTACACCTAATATAAGGCCTATACCTAGCACTATCTGCCATAGCTTAAAGCCTTTAACAATCGGTAACACCTCGTAGGCTATAACTAGAAATGCAAATATATATAGGAAGGAAAATCTATTTGGTATACCATATTGATTATGAAATCCATGCCATATATAATTTAGCAGCTCATTATTAAAGCTTACTATGAAAAATACAAGCAGAAGTCCGTACTTAAGCTTTGTTCCTAGCTTTACATTCTTAGAGAACAAGGCGATTAGAATTAATATCACGGGCAGCATACCACAATATAGGTTAACCCCACCATCAAAGGTCTGGGTAACTAGAGGTGCTGTTCCTGCCATCTGTGTCTTAATTATATCTATAAAATTCCCGTACATAACTCCTATCTTAGGCATAGAAATATTAGCCGAGGCTGTATCAGATATACCATAATAAGCTGGCAGCAACACTATGGCCGCCATAGCTGCACTCAACACCGATGCCAGTGAGAATCTAATTCCCGATAATATAAAATGCTTAAAGCTCTCATACTTTTGAACTAAAAACCATAGCACTAGAAAGATACACATAATTACCGAAATATAGTAATTAGTACACATACAATAAGTAAGTGCCAATATATACACTCTAGCATCACGTTTCTTTATTAATCTATCCATACCTAGCGCTACTATAGGTAACATCATGACTACATCTAACCACATAAGATTCCATGAATAACCCACCACGTAATTGCTAAAGGCATAAGCTAGTGAAAATGCTACTACCATATAGGATTTCTCATTATTTTTAAATCTGTTTGTTAAAAAGAACGAAAAATTAAGTCCGCTTATGCATATCTTAAGCGATAATATTAAACTGACTCCTATATATAGATCTGGTTTCTTAAATAACAGCACTATGAGATTAAGGGGACTTGCCAAATAATATGCCCATAGCGACATAAAATTGTTTCCTCCACCTACATCCCATGTATAGAATAAGCTGCTGCCTTCTTTTAGCTTATTATAATAATCCGAAAAGAATGGCAGATATTGATGCAATCCATCTATTATAATCATAGACCTTTTTCCAAAAGGGCCTATCCCATTTACCAACCATACAATAGCCATAACCAATACTGGTATAACAAAAGATAGAAAATGTACATTTAGTAACTTTTTAAATATCTTCTCCCTGTTTAACATCTATATTATTGCTCCTTAACATTAAGTCCTGATATTAAATATGCAAGTGGTGAATTCCAATATATAGTCACCTCATTGCAAGAATAGCTCTGGCTATTATCTACATAGCATTTGGCTATAGGTGCTTCTGATAATACCTGCTGTGCATAGGTATCTTCTAAGTTCTGGTTAACTCCACCAACCAGCATACCCTTCATAGTCTTACCTGCTGCCATGGATAATCTATGATGTGTAGCTACTGGAGACAATGTACCATAGCCAGTAACGAAGCAGTAAGAGGTTGCATTATTTCCTAATAGGTAATTCAAATGCTCTCTAGCACTCTTTACATAGGCTTTCTTTGGCTCTATGGTGTTTACTAATAGCATAAGATCTGCATTATTAGCTACTGACATATTACTTCCCCAGCTATACGTATTATCTAAGGATACACCGTAACCATCAGTTTTACCTAGGCTTACATAGTTATCTGCTGTCTCTATAAGCTTTGTCTTTGCCAGATTATATAGTGCTATAGAATCCTTGCTTCCATTTTCAGAAGTAGCTATAGCATATAAACCATAAGCTCCTACATCTGCCCAGCCAAGTCCTACAATCATATCGTCCTTATACACACTATTAGCCGCCTCTAAATATGCTGCATCATTAGTAGCCTTATATAATTGAGCTGCTGCCCAGAAATATTCATCGCTGATATTTTTATCTGCATATTCGCCTGTAGATATATCCGTCGGATTAGTATATCCACCTTCATTTCTATGCTCCTCCATATAAGCAAATGCTTTCTTCGCTGCATCAAGACATTTATTAGCATATGCTGCATCTGATTTCTTATAGGATTGACTAGCCATAGCCATAATCGCTGCAAAATCTCCCGAAGCTGTATTAGAAAGTGGAGCAACTATTAGATCCTCTGTCTCTTCTTCTGGTGGAACTTCCCCCGGAAAGTTTGCACACGTAACCTTGTGGTATACTCCTCCAGTGGCACTATCCTGCATCTTAAGCATCCAGTCTAATTCATATTTAACTTCTTTTAATATATCCTTTGCATTCTCAGGTGAATTATTATCTACTGCCAATAATAAATCTGCTGCTGCCTTAGCTCCCGGAACCACATATCTGCCATAGTCTCCTGCGTCATGCCAACCGCCACTTACATCTATAGTTTTATCTGTTCCATATATGGTAGCCTTTTCAGTATGACAAGCCTTATGTGCAAAATCGCCAGCTTCCTTCTCCGATAATTCTCTACCACATTCTTGTAGCTTAAACATATTCATAATATCACTATACAAACCAGCATATACATCATCACCTATGGTAAATTCATAAGACTCGCCCATAGATTCTGTGATTATCTTATAGGTACCTGGTTCATTAACCTCTGTAAACACTCCATAATAATCTGTCTCATCCGCTTGCTTATTTTTAAATTCATCATCTATAGAACCCTTATATACCATCTCGTTAGTATTTATATTCATAACCTGAAAAGTCTTATCTACCTTATCCCCTCTAAAAGTAGCTATCTTTTCAGCATCAGTAGCATAACCTACCTGATTAACTAACACATTTTTCTCATATACCTGTGCGTCTTCCTCTTCCTTGCCAGTATCATCTAGCATATATAACGAAATATTATCAAAATACATCTTATGAGCTGCTACCCCTGGTTCTGCTCCTACGTGATTACCCATATTAAAACATAAAGTAGGTGCTACATCTGTAGCCTCCTCCATAGTAAATTCACACTCTATAGTAGTGTACTCTGTATCTGCCTTAGCTGTAGCATCGCCTACGTATGCATGATAGTCTCCACCATTCATCTGTAGTCTCCACTCAAATTCTCTGGCTATATCTGATTTCACATCAAATACAAACATATATGTACAGCCTTTAGTAAGCTCAAAGCCTGCTGTATGGGCTTGAACAGAATAATCCAAATCACCTACAGAATCTATACTTGCTGTCAGCTCTTCATTCTCTATAGCTATACTTCCAGTACCACCGCTTAAGAATACTTCCCAGGTACCCATATCAGTGGATGAAAAATCACCATTAGCTATAAGGTTTACTCCTGTATTATCTTCCTCTGTAGTCTCCTCTGTAGTCTCTTCTGTAGTCTTCTTTTTAGGTGTAGTCTTCTTCTCATTACCACAAGCTATTAAAGAACATCCCATTGCGCATACCAAAGCTATGCATAAGCTCTTCTTCATCCATATCTTCTTCATACTAATTTCCTCCATTAATAAAGTCTATAACCTTTTGGTATTTCATATGTCCACCAAATATATCCAGTGAACTTCCTATAGTAACATCTACTCTATCTCTACCTAGCTCCTTAAGAGTACTAAGATCATCAAAGCTGCCTACACCGCCTGCATAGGTAATGGGAAGCTCCCCAAAATCCCCTAATAGCTGTGCTAATTCTCTATCTACTCCACAGGCCTGTCCCTCTACATCCACTGCGTGAATCAAAAATTCATCACAGTAGCTAGATAATTTCTTCATGGTTTCTATGGTTAATCTAGTATCTGTAAATCTCTGCCACCGATCTGTAACTATGTAATAATCCTGAGCCTTCTTTCTACAGCTTAAGTCTAGTACCAATTTATCTTTTCCTGCTACCTCCACTAATCGATTAAGATTATCATAATTTATATGTCCTCCGCTAAATACGTAAGAGGTGACTATAACATGACTTGCACCCATATCTAAAAATGCAGCCGCATTATCGCTATGTATGCCACCACCTATCTGCAAGCCACCAGGATATACCTGTAATGCCTTCTTAGCCTGAGCAATATCTGCTTCATAGAAGGAAGTGCCACTTTTATTCAATATAATAATATGTCCACCCGCTATACCACTGTTCTTATACATACCTGCATAAAATCCCGCATCCTGAGTGGCTACAAAATTCTCTTTTGCATAATCATCTTCATCTAGTAAGCTACCACCAACTATCTGTTTCACTTGACCGTTATGAATATCTATACATGGTCTAAACCGCATAATTTCATACCTCGCCTTTAAAATTTGCTCGCTATTAATTATTTTATCACATAATGAAAATTAAATAAATATAAATATAACTTGAGTTTCCGTACTTTTATCCACAACCCC
>CAZOUU010000094.1:0-6267 GCA_964583045.1 uncultured Lachnospiraceae bacterium
ACTAAGTGACCAGTCTCAGCTGCTGTAATAGCAATGGATATAGTCTCTAAATCACGCATCTCTCCAACTAGTATAACATCTGGATCCTCACGAAGAGCTGCACGAAGTGCATTATTATAGCTTAGAGTATCCATACCTATCTCACGTTGATTAACTACTGACTTCTTATGTCTATGTACATACTCGATAGGATCTTCCAAGGTAATGATATGCTCTGTTAAATTCTCATTAGCCTTATTAATAATAGATGCTAAGGTAGTGGATTTACCAGAACCTGTAGGTCCAGTTACTATTACAAGTCCTCTTTTTCTCTTATACAATTCTACTACCGATTGTGGAATACCTAACATATCTGGTCTTGGTATCTCAGTCTCAATCATTCTATATGCACCTGCCATATTTCCTCTATCCATGTATACATTTACACGGAAACGTCCAGTCTCGGCTGAAGCGAAGGAAAAATCCACTTCTCCACGCTCTTTTAATATGGCCTTATGTCTGTCATTCATAGTAGATCCTAAGGCTTCTGCTACCTCTTGTGCTGTAAGTGGTGGCATATCTACATCTGTTAATGCTCCATGTAATCTGAACTTAGGTGGCAAGCCCACTGCAATATGAACATCGGAAACCTTTTGCTCTACTGCAAATGCCAATAATTCTTTCATATCTAGCATAATCTAATTCCGTCCTTCCTATATGTATGTCTCATATATAATATATGTAACTGCAGAAATATTAATATTCATCTCCTGCTTCATATACAATCTTCTTCATCTCTTGAAGCGATGTAATACCTTGTAATACCAATTTAGATGCTCCAAGCTTAAGCGTAAGCATACCCTCTGATAAGGCTTGCTTCTCTATAACATCAGCTGTAGTACCTTTACTAATAACTGCTTGTAAGGATCTAGATACCGGCATCATCTCATATACACCGATACGTCCTATATATCCAGTCTCGCCACATATTGGGCAGCCTGTAGGTTCGTATATAGCTATCTCTTCATCCTCTGGTACATTAAGCGCTCTCTTTTCATAATCTTCTGCATATCTAGGCTGCTTACAAGTACATAATCTTCTAACCAGACGTTGGGCTATAACTCCAACCAAGGCATCTCCAACTACGTAAGGTTCTATACCCATATCTATAAGACGGGTAACTGTACTAGCTGCTGAGTTTGTATGTAGTGTTGATACAACCAAGTGACCTGTGATAGCGGCTTGAACGGCTATAGCTGCTGTCTCGCCATCACGAATCTCTCCTATCATTATGATATCTGGATCCTGACGAAGTATGGATCTAAGTGCTGCTGCAAATGTCATATCTGCTTTATTATTAACCTGTACCTGATTAATACCATCTATATTTGCCTCTACCGGATCCTCTACTGTGATAATGTTAACATCTTCGGCATTAAGCTCACTTAATGATGTATATAGAGTAGTTGATTTACCGGAACCAGTAGGTCCTGTAACCAATATAATACCATTAGGATTACTAAGGATACCATCAAATACCTTAAGCTCTTCTGGTCCAAGACCAAGTGCGCTCTTAGGCTTTGTAAGTCCATCCTTAGAAGTAAGTCTCATAACTGTCTTCTCGCCATATACTGTAGGTAGTATAGAAACACGGACATCAAATTCCTTTCTGTCTACCATAATAGTAATACGACCATCCTGAGGCTTTCTCTTCTCTGATATATCCATACCGCCTACAATCTTAATACGGGCTGATATGGCTGATAACAAACTATAATCATATGTCATAACCTGTTTTAATGCACCATCGACACGGTATCTAACTCTAACGCTGGATTCCAACGCTTCTATATGTATATCTGATGCTCTTTGTCTAACTCCACCTTCTATAATCTGTTTTACAAGTAAAACTATAGGGGAATTATTAATATCTTCATTCTCATCTTGATTTTCTTCTTCAGCTTGATCTGATTCTCTCTCTAATCTAAACTGTTCCGCAGCTTCCATAGCCTGCTGATTACCATAGTACTTACCTATAGCTTCAGTAATCTCTTCATCCGTAGTAAGCATAGGTTCTATCTGCATACCTGTTATAATGGATATATCATCTATGGCAATAATATCCATCGGGTCAGACATAGCAACCTTAAGTAAATTCGGATTCATCTCATCGAATTCTATTGGTATAGCTCTATGCTTTAGCACTAAACTCTCTGGTATCAATCTAAGGACATCGTCTTCTAGCTTGCAGGCTTTAAGTTCTATAAAATCTATACCTAATTGCTGTGTAAGAGTGGCGTTTAGTAATTCCTGACTGATAAATTCTAGTTTTACTAACGTGCTACCTAACTTTCCGCCGTCTTCTTTTTGTACTTGAAGGGCTTCATTAAGTTGTTCATCTGTGATAGCACCTGCTGCAACTAGCAAGTCACCTATCCTAATCTTTTTCCTTCCAACACCGATTCGCATATATCATACCTCACATTATTTTTCTAAAATCCTTAATAATTATATCATAATCCCTAGTAAAATAAAACATATAAATAATTTTCGTCAATTTAGGCAAAGATATTTGTGAAACATTACTAAATTCCAATGTGTTTTCTGCTTTTTTCATAACTTAGTTCCTAAAACACAACAAGAGATTGCAAATGAATTGTCAATCTCCCGTTCTTATGTATCTCGTATAGAGAAGAAGGCTCTTAACAAATTATATATCAGTCTAAATAGTTAATTTTCTCTTTCATCTCTTCTTAAGATAGTCCCCACCTGAAGTTGTGCATTTAACTTAATATACAGCATTTCTTTCGGGTGCGGTGCTGCTTCTACTACATCATTTTTCTCATTTCTAATCTCTTCTACTGTGATTTTTATATTAGTGCCGTCAAAAATCATAGCCTCTATCTCTTCTCCGACTACAAACTTATTCTTTTGTTCTATAAGATACATACCTCTATTGTCTATATCTAATATAGTTCCTAAATAAGTAAATTCTCTAATGTAGGTATTGTTATCATATATCTGCGTTTCTTCAGTAGGCTTTCCGAAGTAAAAGCCTGTAGTAAACATCCTATAGGTACATTTCGCTATCTCTTCCTTGTAGTATTCCATATTATTTCTATAGGTCTCTTCTGATTCAAAGTAATCATCTATGGCTTTTCTGTAGGTTCTGGCTACTGTAGCTACATATAATGCCGTCTTCATTCTACCCTCTATCTTAAGGCTGTCTATTCCTGCCTCTATAAGCTCTGGCACATGCTCTATCATACATAAATCCTTTGAGTTAAATATATAGGTACCTCTTTCGTCTTCTTCAACAGGCATATATTCTCCGGGTCTTGTCTCCTCCACCACATTGTACTTCCATCTGCAAGGATGGGTACAGGCTCCTTGGTTTGCATCTCTGCCTGTAAAGAAATTACTGAGCAGGCATCTGCCTGAATAGGATATACACATAGCTCCATGTACAAAGGATTCTATCTCCATATCCTCTGGTATATTATCTCTAATACCCTTTATTTCAGCTAAGGATAATTCTCTTGCTGATACAACTCTGGTTGCGCCTAGCTTATACCAAAAATTATAAGTACCATAATTAGTATTATTAGCCTGTGTACTTATATGGATATCTACTTCTGGTATAATCTCTTTGGCTATAGTAAATACTGCTGGATCAGATATAATAAGCGCATCTGGCATAACTCTTCTTAATTCTATAAAATATGCTCTAACTCCTTCTAAATCCTCATTATGTGCAAATATATTACTGGTTATATATACTTTTTTATCTCTAGCATGAGCATATTCCACTGCCTCAATCATATCTTCTATAGAAAAATTCTTAGCTTTTGCTCTTAGTCCAAACATCTCACCGCCTATATATACAGCATCTGCACCATATTGTATAGCTGTTTTTAATACCTCTAAGCTTCCTGCTGGAACTAATAGTTCTACTTTCTTCATAACTAATCTCCAATCTTAGTACTTATAGCAACTCCATCCCCTATAGGAACTATAGCTGTCTCTAATTCATCATGATTTTTCAAAGTATATAGATATTCTCTCATCCTACCGTGAATAGTTCTATTACGTTTGTTAACTGTAAAATGTGATTCTAGCACATCTCCATCCTGTAATACATTATCAGATATGATAATGCCATCCTTTGCCGTTAATCTAAGTATATCCGGAAGGAAGTTAATATATTGCCCTTTGGCTGCATCCATAAAAATCATATCAAAGGAAGCTTCCATATCCTTTAGTACTTCTATTGCGTCTCCATCTATAAGAGTAATCTTATCTTCGTTATTCGTTCTAGCTATATTCTTTTTAGCCTCTGCTACTCTTGGTGGATATTTCTCTATAGTAGTTATATGTCCACCTTCAGGCATATATTTACTCATATATATAGCTGAGAATCCCACTGCTGTACCTACCTCTAATATATTAATAGGTCTTTTCATAAGAATAAGTACCTTAATAAGCTCTTTTGTTTCTCGTCTTATTATAGGTACTTCATTAGCAAGTGCTTCTCTCTCTATAGTGGCTATTAGCTCTTCATCATCCTTATTCATAGAGTTAATAAAGGAAGTAATTCTCTCATCAACTATCAATGTTACTTCTCCTCTTCATCTGCTTTATCTATATCTCCTGACAGAGTATCTAATATCTCATCTGTAGTCATAGATGGACTAAGCATATATGTACCTGCCTTTAGTCTACTGTTATATTTACCAACCTTTATTCTGCCCATCATAACCCATTTGTCATCAATTATATTATTCTCTTCTAATAAATCTACTATATCCACAGAAGAAGAATCAGGTAATATCTCTATCTTAATCTGTTCTTTATCACTAGGATCGCAAGCTACATTAGCAAACATCTTGTAGGCAAAATTAAAGGATAACATAAAGGTCTGAACTATTAGCAATACAATTATAGAATTAACTAATATACCCATAGTAAATCTAATAGTACCTTTGGTACTTCCAAATCCAGCCTCCTGTAATTCTACAGCCTCTTTATCCATATTACTTGGTTTAGCTTTATTCTTTCTGCCCTCTACAGCCTTAGGTTTTTCTTCTGTAGGGCTTATAAATTCATAGCTGTCTTGTTCTTTCTTAACAGGTATAGCTACATCTTTTTTTACATTTCTACTAGTGGATGCTCCCATAGAAGTATACTGGTCTAGTTCTTTTTCCTTCTTCTTAAGAGCTTCTTTTCTAGCACGAAACTCTTCACTATTTTCTCTAGCTATCTCTGCCTTACTAATTACTCTATTACTGTTCGCTGATCTACTACTATTAACCACTCTATCGGATTTCTTTGCCACTGGCTTATTATTAAGTTTGTTGCTAACATTTTTATTGTCTGCCATAACTTTTCTCCCTAAAAACCATTTATAAAGTCATAATCAAACTCTAGTGAATCTGATATAGATGTATATACTGATTTCATAAGCTTACACATCCTATGTTCTGCACTGACAAATTCACTTACTTTGGAATTATTGAGTACATTAGCAAACTCATTATTTAACGCTTCTATCTCATCATAAAAATTTCTATCCTCGTTGCTGTTTTGAAAAATATAATTTTTCCTTCTAAAATCATTAAATGCTTGATATAGCTCCCAGTCTTCCTTTAGTGCTTTGCTAGTAGATATATAGTTATTATATTCCTTGCTGTCTCTTATCTGTGCATTTAATTCCTTACTTTTTTCTATTACTGTTCTCATAACAACACCTGCCCTACTATCTTATATGATAATCTTATACTTCAGTAATAATTGGTAATATCATAGGATTACGTTTTGTTCTCTTCCATAAGAACTCGCCTAAGGAATCCTTTATTCTACCCTTTATCTTACCCCAGTCACTTATATTTTTTCTTGTACACTGATCTAAGGCATCTTGTACTACCATTCGACAATCATCCATTAAGGTCTCTGACTCTCTTACATATACAAAACCTCTAGATACTATATCTGGTCCTGCAAGAATCTGGTTACTATGCTTTTCTAGAGCTACTACAACTATAATCAGACCATTTTGTGATAATTGTTGTCTATCTCTTAATACAATATTTCCTACATCTCCTACTCCAAGTCCATCTACCAATATACCTTGAGCTGGTACCTTTCCAACTATCTTAGCTCGCTTGTTAGATAATTCTAATACATCTCCGGTAGACATAATAACTGTATTCTGTTTATCAACACCCATATCTATTGCTAATTGAGCATGTCTCTTTAGATGTCTATATTCACCATGAACAGGAATAGCAT
>CAZOUU010000095.1:0-6252 GCA_964583045.1 uncultured Lachnospiraceae bacterium
ATTTTGTGCATATCTTCTTTTTTCTTAACTGATGCTCCTGTGTTATTAGATGCATCAAGAATTTCATTTGCTAATCTGTCTTCCATTGTCTTCTCGCCTCTCTTGCGTGAAAACATTGTCATCCAACGAAGTGCTAACGCCTGTCTTCTTTCAGGTCTTACTTCGATAGGTACCTGGTATGTTGCACCACCAATACGTCTTGCTTTAACTTCAAGAAGTGGCATGATGTTATTCATAGCTTCCTCGAATACTTCGAGAGCTGGTTTACCGGCTTTTTCTTCTACTTGTGCAAATGCACCATATACTATTTTCTGAGCTACACCTTTCTTACCGTCTAACATAATGTTGTTGATAAGCTTAGTAACCACTTTATTGCTGTATAATGGATCTGCTAATACGTCTCTTTTTTGAGTATGTCCTTTACGTGGCACGGTTCTTCCCTCCTTAACAATGTTTGGTCAGCTTATTTGCTGCCGTCTGTTTAATTCATCGGTACTCACTTTTGTTGTGTTTCGTGCGGTAAAAAGTGTATTGCTGTAAATTCAATTACATATATGTCGTACATATAAACAATATTTCTAATTCCCGGCACCAAAATTCATTCAACCTGTGATTATTCCTATTTTGCGTCCTTTGGTCTCTTAGCACCATATTTAGAACGAGCCTGACGTCTCTTAGCAACACCTGCTGTATCAAGTGTTCCTCTTACGATATGATATCTTGTACCTGGTAAATCCTTTACCTTTCCACCACGGATAAGAACAACACTATGTTCCTGAAGGTTATGACCTTCGCCCGGAATGTAGCTGGTAACTTCGATACCATTAGAAAGACGAACTCTGGCAATCTTTCTAAGAGCTGAGTTAGGCTTTTTAGGAGTAGCTGTCTTAACTGCTGTACAAACACCTCTCTTTTGAGGAGCACTTGTGTTAGTAGCTTTCTTGTGTAAAGAGTTGTAACCCTTTTGAAGAGCTGGTGCATTAGATTCCTTATCAACAGTTTGTCTTCCTTTTCTTACTAATTGGTTAAAAGTTGGCATGTATTTTCACCTCCTGTGATTATATTTGGCGTGCACTTTAATGTATCTAATAAATGCACATTTTAAAAGCATGCATTAATCTAATTAACGCATGCTATGACATTGTAACTTACCCTTATCTATATGTCAAGTTGTTTTTTCCCTAGCACCCTGTCAAATCCATCCTATAAATACTATGCAGAATGTACTATAACTATTTATACTAGTCCTCATACAATATCTCTTTTATTCTTTGCAACAAATCACGTTTAACCACTGGTTTAACCATATATCCAGCGGGTCTCATACTCATACATTCAAGTACTGTATCCTTATCAGCTATTCCCGTTAAAAATATAACCGGAATGTTCTTAGATTCTTCTCTTCCTCTTATCATATTTAAAACCGATGGTCCATTGTGTAGAGGCATCTGATAGTCTAATAATATAAGGTCAGGCGAGTGCTTGGATAAGTATTCCATAGCCAGTCTTCCCGAATTAACTACACTTACATAGTAATCATTCTGCAAATATGTACTAAGTATTTTCAGATATTCCTTATCATCATCTACCACTAATATATTTTTACGCTCTTTTCTAATATTTTCCTTATCTAAAACCTTGCTTAATTTATCTAATGCCTCATCCTTCTTAACTGGTTTTAGTATATAATCAGTGCAGCCAAGACTTATGCATTTCATAATGGTATCTTTCTCCATATGTCCTGAGGAAAATATAACTGGTGTCTTAACACAAGTAGGTATCTTTCTTATTCCTTCATATGTGGTATATCCATCCATCTCTGGCATCTCTACATCTAGTATAATCAAATCAACCGCATTATTATATAAGTGTCTAATAGCTTCTCTACCATTATCTATAGTTATAACATTATATTCCTCGCATAGGTACTGTTGCATTAATCTTAGGCTCATAGCATCATCATCTATAGCCAATACCGTTGGCTTATGGGTAAGCGCTCTACCTCCATTACTTTGACAATATCTCATTATACTAGCCGTTATATCGCCATTGTCTACAGGTCTAACCAAAAAATCCACTAAGGCTATATTCACCTTTTCCTTTAATTTTCCATAATCAGACTGGCTGGCTATTAATATAATAGGGATATCTCTAAATTCAGAGTGAGCATTAAATTCATCAAATATACTTATACTCTCTAGTGCCTCTTTCTCTACATATAATATCATAATATCTGGTTGATTATTACCTGTCTCCTCAAACAGCATATTACTTACATTAGATACTGACACCTCATATTTTCCTCTTAAATATATACGTATATTATTTACAGCATTTCTATCTTCTCCAACTATTAGTACTTTTCTTGCTTCATTCATATGCATGCCCCCACATATAATAATTGTATAATCTAGATTTTACCTAGTCAATAACATAAAATGTAATAAAGCTACTCGAATCTGTATTTTTCTATAGCTCTATATCAAGCTCTACTGGACAGTGATCTGAACCCAGTATATCTGTATGAATCTTTGCATCTATCAGCTTTTCTTTTAGACTGGCTGATACAACAAAATAATCTATTCTCCATCCTGCATTCTTTTGTCTAGCACTAAATCTATATGACCACCATGAATATATATCTGTCTGTTCTGGATAGAAATATCTAAATGTATCTATAAATCCATTTTCTATAACATTACTAAATTTTTCTCTCTCTTCATTAGTAAAGCCTGCATTTTTTTTATTACTCTTAGGATTCTTTAGATCTATTTCTTTGTGAGCTACATTTAAGTCACCACAGTAGATAACTGGTTTTGTCTCTTCTAATTTCTTTATATATGCTAAAAATGCATCCTCCCAGGTCATTCTATAGTCAAGTCGTAGCAGCTCTTGCTTAGAATTAGGTACATAAACCGTAATCACATAATAATTGTCATATTCAAGAGTTATCACTCTTCCTTCCTGGTCATGCTCTTCTATACCCAAGCCATAAGTCACATTAATAGGTTCTCTCTTAGTAAATATAGCTGTTCCCGAATACCCTTTCTTTACTGCATAATTCCAGTACTGATAGTATCCTGGTAAATCCAGCTCTAATTGTCCCTCTTGCATCTTTGTCTCTTGAATGCAGAAGAAATCTGCATCCTCTTTATGAAAATATTCTTCAAAGCCCTTTTTGACACAAGCTCTTATACCATTTACATTCCACGATATTAATTTCATGCCATTCCTCCTTACACTATGCATTATATATAGCTACTGTAGCACTTGTTCCTAATCTGTCTGCTCCTGCTTCTATCATGGCTCTAGCTGTAGCTATATCTCTAATGCCACCCGAAGCCTTTACTCTAGCCTTATCACCTACAGTCTCCTTCATTAGTTTAACGTCTTCAACTGTAGCTCCTCCTGTACTAAAGCCAGTAGATGTCTTAACAAAATCTGCTCCTGCCTTAAGCGCTAATTCACAGGCCTTTATCTTTTCTTCCTTAGTTAGTAAACATGTCTCTATAATGACCTTCAACAACGTATCTTTATTCTTAGAATTTTGCATACACGCTTTCTTAACCTCTTTTATATCCTCTAACACAAAATCGTAATCTTCATCCTTTAAGGCGCCTACATTGATAACCATATCGATCTCCGTAGCACCATTTTCTATTGCATTAAGAGTCTCAAACTTCTTAGCTATAGTACTCATAGCGCCCAGTGGAAATCCTACCACTGTACATACCCCTACATCTGACCCCTTTAGCAAATCTGCTACATAGGCTGTGTTTCCTGAATTTACACATACAGAAGCAAATTTGTATTCTAAGGCCTCCTTGCATACCTTCTCTATCTCCTCGTCTACAGCATCAGCCTTTAATATAGTGTGGTCAAAATATTTATTAAAATCCATATAATCTCTCCTTATCATACATAACTACCTAATTAGATGCTCATATGAGCATCTAATATTATACTATAAAAAGCTAGATTTGAATAGCAATCAACACACATTTTACTAGCGCACCTGAATATTAAGAAAATGCCATTTTGTAGACTATTGTAAAATCATCTACAAAATGGCATTCTCCTATTTATATTACTCTGTAATTATTGCTTCAATTATTTTATTTCTGTTCTCTTCAACATCTACAGGCTCATCTACTTCTTCTGATAAAGTAAACTCATCATCAAAATTTAATGTCTCTATATCTGTATCAAGCTTAACCGAACGATATCTCTTCATACCAGTTCCTGCAGGTATTAACTTACCTATAAGAACGTTCTCCTTAAGACCAATAAGTGGATCAACCTTACCCTTTATAGCTGCTTCGGTAAGTACCTTAGTAGTCTCCTGGAAGGATGCTGCTGATAAGAATGAATTAGTTGCAAGAGATGCCTTAGTAATACCTAACATAACCTGAGTACCATTAGCTGGTTCTTTACCTTCTTGTTCAAGCTGTTCATTAATCTCTAAGTAATCAAGATTATCAACAAGCGTACCCGGTAAATAACTAGTGTCTCCACTATTCTCTATTCTAATCTTCTTAAGCATCTGTCTAACGATAACCTCTACGTGCTTATCGTTGATATCAACACCTTGTAGACGGTAAACTCTCTGAACTTCACAAATCATATAATCCTGCACCGCTCTAACACCCTTAATCTTAAGAATATCATGTGGATTAACTGAACCCTCTGTTAACTCGTCACCAGCCTCAAGCATATCTCCATCTTGAACTTTTATTCTAGAACCATAAGGAATTAAGTAAGCCTTAGCTTCTCCGCTCTCCTTATCAGTTATAACTACTTATCTCTTCTTCTTAGTATCTCTTATCTGAACCTCTCCACCGAACTCAGCTATAATAGCAAGTCCCTTAGGCTTACGGGCTTCAAATAACTCTTCAATACGAGGAAGACCTTGTGTAATATCATCACTGGCAACACCACCCGTATGGAAGGTTCTCATTGTAAGCTGTGTACCTGGCTCACCAATAGATTGAGCAGCAATAATACCAACTGCCTCACCAACCTGTACTGCCTGTCCTGTAGCCATGTTTGCACCATAGCACTTAGAACATACACCAATGTGTGATTTACATGTAAGAATATTTCTAATCTTTAATTTGTGGATTGGCTCACCATCTTCACCAACACCCTTAGTGCATACTAATTCTGCTCTCTTTGGAGTAATCATATGGTTAATCTTAACTAATAGGTTGCCATCCTTGTCATATATATTTTCTGCTGTATATCTTCCTGTTATTCTCTCTTGAAAGCTCTCTATTACTTCTTTACCTTCCATAAATGCTTCAATAACAAGTCCTGGTTTTTCAGCCTGTCCTTCACAGCAATCTACTTCTCTAATGATAAGATCCTGTGATACATCAACTAAACGACGAGTTAAGTATCCCGAATCAGCTGTACGAAGAGCCGTATCTGAAAGTCCCTTACGAGCACCATGGGCAGATATGAAATACTCAAGTACATCTAGACCCTCGCGGAAGTTTGACTTAATTGGAAGCTCGATAGTACGTCCAGTTGTATCAGCCATAAGTCCACGCATACCAGCAAGCTGTTTAATCTGTTGGTTAGAACCACGGGCACCGGAGTCAGCCATCATATAAATGTTATTGTATTTATCAAGTCCATCAAGAAGTGCTTTTGTAAGCTTCTTATCTGCAACTTCCCAAGTCTTAACAGCAGCTGTATAACGCTCTTCTTCTGTTAATAAACCTCTTCTGAACTTCTTGTTGATATCATCAACTACATCCTGAGCATCCTGAAGTATCTGTGGTTTCTCAGCTGGTACTGTCATATCCGAAATGGAAACAGTCATAGCAGCACGAGTAGAATATCCATAACCCATATGCTTAATATCATCAAGAACCTCAGCAGTTCTAGTTGCACCATGAGCATTTATACACTTGTCAAGGATAACCTTAAGCTGTTTCTTACCTACGTGGAAATCTATCTCAAGCTTTAAGTAATCTTCATCACTCTCTCTTACTACGAATCCCAAATCCTGTGGGATTATCTCGTTAAATATAAAACGACCAATAGTAGACTCTAATACACCTACTACCTCTTTACCTTCCGGAGTAACAACCTTACGTCTAACCTTTACTATAGAATGTAATGTAATCTCGCCATTTTCATAAGCAAGTAATGCTTCATTCTCCGACTTAAATATCTTTCCTTCGCCCTTATCTCCTGGTTTCTCAAGAGTTAAGTAGTATATACCAAGTACCATATCCTGTGAAG
>CAZOUU010000096.1:0-735 GCA_964583045.1 uncultured Lachnospiraceae bacterium
ATAAGTGCCTCCGTCCACCGTTCCTTTTCCTCCTCATACTTCTGATTCAGATAAGCAACAATTGCCAGTCTTCCCTCTTCACTAAATGGAAAAATCTGATACTCCTTTTCTTCCTCTGCTGTATAATCAAATGCATACGGCTGTGGCCAGACTGCAACTTCAATTGAGATTTCACCTGTTTCCTCTTCCTTTTTCTGATGCAGCCGATAGCGCATTCCCTTAATACTACCAGTAAAGTCTTCTTTTTTAATAATATTTAATACAATAAATGTTTTTTCATCAATCATTTTTTAATACCTTTTCTACTATTCTAAAGAGCCATATATAATTTGACGCATTTTTCTGCGTAAAGACTGGTCCGCACCTTCTTTTATTTGCTGCATATAAATAACCGCTAAGTCTTCTTCCTGATCTACACAGAAATAATTTCCCGTCAAACCGTCCCAGCCAAATTCACCAATACTTCCATTGCTGGCACCAACCGCTTTATCTACCATAACACGCATAAAATTACCATAGCTATATCCATATAAGCTATCCCAGCAGATAGAATCTTCCTGTTCTTTACTTAATTGATTCAAATGCATAAATGCAATCGTTTTTCGTCCCAAAATTCGTTTTCCCTGAAAGATACCATCATGCAGTAGCATTTGTGCAAACTTTGCGTAATCACTCAACGTAGAATACAATCCACCACCTGCGGATTCAAAATACGGAATTTGTGTCGGAGTATCC
>CAZOUU010000096.1:745-4411 GCA_964583045.1 uncultured Lachnospiraceae bacterium
ATTTTGCTTCCGCTAAATGACCTGCCTCGTCAATTCTTGTATATACCTTTGCCATACGGTTCAACTTGCTTTCCGGTATATAAAATGCAGTATCATTCATTCCAAGTGGTTCTAAAATTTCCTTTTGAATAAACGCCCCATAGGTTACTCCACTAATTACTTCCACAACCGCACCGCATACGTCCGTCGATGTTCCATAATTCCAACGCTTACCCGGTTCAAATTTCAACGGTGCATCCGCAAACATACTGCAAATATCTACATTACTTAGTTTTTCACCTGACTTTGCCCTTTTCAAAGCTTCTTCTGCAACTTTTTGCATACACATTTCGGACATTCCTGTCACATCCGGATATACAAGTCCGGAAGTCATATTCATCAAATCTCTTATAAGAATGGGATTCTTTGCATCCTCCAATCCATTTTCCCCAACTACCTTCATCTCCGAAAATGCAGGTAGATATTTGGATACCGGGTCATACAAATCCAGCATACCACGTTCATATAAAATCATTGCCGCTACAGAAGCAATCGGTTTACTCATAGAAAAAATCTTATAAATCGTATCTTCCTTATCACTGCCATATTGATTTGAAAATGCCACTTCTCCATTTTGTATGATTTGAATCGCAGCTCCCTTGATTCGTTTCTCTTTCATCTCTGTTTCAAATAATTGGTTTAAATATCCTAACTTTGTCTGATTTAATTGATTCATTCTATTCTATCCCCTTTACTATCCAAATTCTATGACACAAAAATGCATCTGCAAGATATAGTATCTCACAAATGCATCTTTATTGAAATATATTTTTGATTATGATTTACAAAAAACTATTTTGCTGCTGATTTATACGTATCTGAAAACTCTGTAAAATCTGCATATGGAATCGTAACCTCCATAATGCCAGATGAATGTGGAGATACAATATATTCATTGCAGATTACGACAAATCCCTCGTCAGACAAGTACCATGTATTATCATCCAAAATCGTTGGTACATCTTTTTCATAGTCTTCAAACAGCATATCCTTATATTTATCTGTTTTAAATTCCTCTAATAAATACTGATTGATAAATTCTTTTGCTTTATCCACGTCAGTAAAGACATCTTTAAATGTTAGCTGTTGTCCCGAAGCTGTATCAAAGGTAGCACCCGTTCTTACCGCATTTCCATGTGCACCACCTGTCATTTGATAGGTATCAGATATAATACTGATGCATGCATCATCGGTACGTTTTGCAGTATAACTCTGCATCATTTCATAATTAAAGAAATTGGCCTGTTCTTCCTTACTCCGTGCTGCATAATCCTCTTTTGCAAACGTTTCATTTTCTTTTACTGCTGCATCAAAGCTTTCCTTTTCTTTTGCATAGAAATCATTGATATTGTCTGCCGCTGCTGCACTTCCATCGATGGTTACATCTGGAAAGGAAGCGGTCACTTTAAGCAATAATACATCTTCCTCACTTTTAATCTCCTGTGAAGCGTCTGTCATATCTACTGTAACTATATATTCCTTCTCATGTTCATTTCTGGATTTACTTATAGCATTACTTATATCTCCATCATTAGTAAGCAGCAATAGTCCTTCAGAATTCTTATCTAATCTGCCTATATATTGCAATTTTTTACCATAATTAATGTAATCCATAATGTTGTTCTCATCCCCACGATAAGCGGTACAGGTAATACCCCTTGGCTTATTAAAGGCCAGCAGTACTAATTCATCATCACTGTTTACCTCTTTATTACCGGCCATAACCTTATCCCCTGGCATAACCTTATCCCCTAGCTTAGCCACATTACCATTAATGGTTATTCTTCCTCTTTCTATAAATTCATCTGCTTTTCTTCTAGAACAGTATCCACATTCACTTAAATATTTATTTAATCTCTTACCTTCTGCTTCCATAATATCTCCTATAAGTTATTCTTTATTATTAAAATCTTCTTGCGCTAATTATAGCATATTTATCTGCAATTAACTATTGAAAAGTAATATACCCCGGTAATGTAATTTATTCATCCCCCTAATTTTCCAATACTTTTCATACTTTAAAATAAAAATATAAACTTTTTCATAAAAAAACTTGATTTTATTAAGATAACATTATATAATTATATTCGTAATCACAAGGGAGTGTTTCATTTTTGAAGCGCTCCCTATATTTTTTTTAAATTTTATAGAATAGGATGTGCATAATATGGATAATATTGATCAAAAAATACTACATTTACTACAAGAGAATGCTAGATACCCCTTAAAACATTTGGCCAGTCAGGTATTTCTATCCTCTCCTGCCGTATCCGCCAGAATAGAGCGGTTAGAAAAAGCTGGAATAATTAGTGGCTACCACGCCTCTATAGACCCTGTAAAATTTAATTATCATATTACTGCATTTATTAATATGTCTTTAGATCCTAAGCAAAAGCCTACCTTCTATCCTTTTGTGGAGGCTTGTCCAAATGTACTAGAATGTAACTGCGTCACTGGTACATACTCTATGCTTATGAAGGTAACCTTCCCTAGTACTATGGAATTAGATGTCTTTATAGGTCAATTACAAAAATTTGGAAATACCGAAACACAAATTGTATTCTCCACTCCCGTTGCTCCAAGAGGCATTAATGTATATTCAGCTTGTGACGATATGGAAGAATAAGCTATAGACTTATACCATTAGAAAAAGACCTTACTACAAATGTAGCAAGGTCTTTTCTTGTAATATACCATTTCTTAACTTATTGTGCTGGCGCTTCTGTAGGTGCTTCCGTCGGTGCTTCTGTAGGAGTCTCCGTAGGTGCAGGTGCTTCTGTTGGTGCTTCTGTCGGTGCTTCTGTCGGTGCCTCCGTTGGTGCTTCCGTTGGTGCTTCCGTAGTCGCCATATTCTCTAGCTTGCTATAGAAAGCATCTAATGTGGGATCATTTTTTCTAAGCTCTTCATTATAAGTATGTGCTTCATCTTGTAAAGCTACTATGTCCTTATCACTTCTTATCTTATCCATATAAGCTATTACATCTTCACTTAGTGAGGAATTATCTATGATATATGCTCCCGCTTCATTAACTGTAATATAGAAGGTCTTTATATCATATGGTTCAGAGGTAACCCCCTTAAGTGCTATATTAGTCTTAGCAAATACAATAAATGTATTATCTGTAGGACCTGGTTTTGAATAACAGGTAAGATTATTATAACCTGTTATATACTCAGCCTTAGCCTGTATAACTGTCATGTCATCAAATTCCGTAGGATCTGTAACATAGGTCTTTAATGCCTCTGAGTCGCAAGATAACATAGCTGAATAATAATTGGTAATTAATTGGTTAATCTCTGGATACTTGTCCTGCTCCGCTAATACTATATTCTCCTCAGTAGCAGTTACTGTATCGGTCTTTTTATCGTCCTTCTTATCTTCCCTTTTGTCACCCTTTTTAACTACAACTACTACTATAAATAATACAAATACAAGTGCAAATATAGACCATGCAAGTATTAATTTTGTTTTTTGATTTATATCCGTTTTTTTAATATCATTCTTCATGATTTTCCTCCTTGTTATTCGCTAACATGTTACATTCTAACAAAATACCTTTAATAATTCAATAGCTTATTGATATATCCAGATTTTTATAGTAAACTTACCAAGTAACCAAGCACCT
>CAZOUU010000096.1:4421-6229 GCA_964583045.1 uncultured Lachnospiraceae bacterium
AATGGATAGAGCGGTGGCCTCCGGAGCTGCGTCTTAGTGTGGGTTCGATTCCCGTCAGGTGCATTAAATAATATCTTAGGAGTATGCTAAATGAATATATATATTGTAACAAATCATAATAAACATAATCCAAATATCTTATTAGCAATGAAAGAATATGCTAAACGATTATCACCCTATTGTAACATACAGCTTTCTACAATCAATAATTATTTTCTTAATAATTCTCCTGACGCTTTAGGTAAAATACATGGGCATTATACTATTTTAGTTAATTCTTCCTCTAATACCATAACCTCTGAAGAATTAGCTACTACTATCTCCAATACTATGAACAATTATTCAAACATAGCCTTTTTTTTAGAGACTTCGCAGAGTATATTTTATAACCAAATCCTATCCATATCTAATTTATCACTATCCGCAGATATATCTACTGTATTATTATATGAACAAATATATAGAGGCTATATGATAAATGCTGGTAGAACCTATCACAAATAATTAGTTCTGCTTATTTCTTCTAGCAGCACTACTCTCATTAATTGATGAGGAAATGTCATCTTTGAAAAACTAAGTTTATAATTCATTCTTTTTCTTACATTTTCACTGGTTCCAAGAGACCCTCCTATTACATAAGTAATCTTATTATATCCATCATTAGATACCTTACTAACTAATTTACTATGCTCCTTATGATTTATCTCTTTTCCATCTATACATAGTCCTATTACGTATTCATCATCATTAATTTTCTTAAGAACCCTCTCGCCTTCATTATACAATATATTACTGTTAATTTTATCATTAGTCTTTTTAGGTATAGCTTCATCCTCTAGTTGAACTATCTCCATACTATTATATTTTTTAATTTTACCGATGTACTCATCTATTAATTCCATATAGAATTTTTCTTTTATTTTACCAATACATACCACCTTAATATACATAATCCACCTCTTACTTTAGTCTAAAATGTTTAAAAATAGCGAGATTTACAAAAAGTTTTTTTTAACTTCATAATTTATTCATATTTGGAGCATATACTTTAATTAAAGTTTTTTCATAAATTCTCCCTTTTTATACTATTACAGAGGTGGTGTCATATGTGCAGGATATGACACCACTTTATTTTTATACTTTAATAAAATCCACCTTCATATAATATATAGTTAAACTATATCATTATAAGGGTGGATTTTTTATTATTATAATTATTCTGCTACATTTCCAGTTGCTACTTCTTCAAACTCTTTAAGAATCTCATCGCTAGGTTTCTTTGTACATAAACTCACTACTACTATAATTAATAAACTAACAGCAAATCCAATTACTAATGAATATAAACCTGTTGAGGCTCCTAAAGTCTGTCTTACAGCAGCTCCACTCTCATCTATGGTCTTTATAATAGGTATATAATCCCATAATATAACCATAGCACCTCCTGATATGATACCAGTTAATGCACCTGCTAAATTAGTTCGTTTCCAATATAGAGATAATAAAACTATAGGACCAAATGCCGCACCAAAGCCAGCCCAGGCATTAGACACTAATCCCATAACACTACTATTTGGATTAAGTGCAATGATATAGGCTGCTATAGCTACCACTACTACTGTTATTCTACTAACGAGCAATACTGTTTTTTCTTTAGCATCCTTTCTTATAATACCTTTAAATATATCCTCGGCTACTGCTGAAGCTGTAACCAATAGCTGTGAATCCGCTGTAGACATAATAGCCGCCAATATACCGCATAAGAATATACCGCCTATAAACGGTGCCGATATATGCTCCACAAACAT
>CAZOUU010000097.1:0-1515 GCA_964583045.1 uncultured Lachnospiraceae bacterium
TTACCTGAAGTAGTTTTAAAACAAGCAGCAGAGGAAATGTTCGATTACAACGGAACTGGAATGAGTGTTATGGAGATGAGTCATCGTTCTAAAGCTTTCGAAGATATTATACAAACAGCAGAGAAGGACTTAAGAGACTTAATGAAGATACCTGATAACTATAAGGTGTTATTCTTACAGGGTGGAGCTTCACAACAATTTGCAGCTATACCTATGAACCTAATGAAGAATAAAGTAGCTGATTATATTATTACAGGACAATGGGCTAAAAAAGCATATCAAGAGGCTCAGATATATGGTAAAGCTAATGCTGTAGCAAGTTCCGCAGATAAGACTTTCTCATATATACCAGATTGTTCAGATTTAGACATTTCACCAGATGCAGATTATGTATACATTTGTCATAACAATACTATATATGGAACTACATATCATGAATTACCTAACACAAAGGGTAAATTATTAGTCGCAGATATGTCTTCTGATATATTATCTCAACCTGTTAATGTAGAAGACTATGGTATGATATATTTTGGAGTACAAAAGAATGTAGGACCAGCAGGTGTTGTAGTTGCTATTATTAGAGAAGACTTAATTACTGATGATTGCTTACCAGGTACACCAACTATGTTAAAGTATAAGACTCAGGCAGATGCTGCTTCTCTTTATAATACACCACCAGCCTATGGCATATATATATGTGGTAAGGTATTCAAATGGGTTAAGGAGATGGGTGGCTTAGAGGCTATGAAGGCTCACAATGAGAAGAAGGCTAAGATATTATATGATTTCTTAGATTCAAGTAAGCTATTTAAAGGAACTGTAGTCGAGAAAGATCGTTCACTTATGAATGTACCTTTTGTAACAGGTAATGAAGAGCTAGATGCTAAGTTTGTTAAGGAAGCTACAGCAGCAGGTTTTGTTAATCTTAAGGGACATCGCAGTGTTGGTGGTATGAGAGCTAGTATCTACAATGCTATGCCAATCGAAGGTGTTGAGAAGCTAGTTGAGTTTATGAAAGCCTTTGAAGAGAAAAATGCTTAGACCTTTCTAAGACAAAGGGAATGGATTTGTGTAGTTTAAATAATGAGAATTGGAGAGAAAATAAAATGGCAAAGATTAATTGTTTAAATCCTATTGCAGCATGTGGTATGGATTTGTTTTCAGATAACTATGAGGTAGTAGATAATTTTGCTGAAGCTGATGCAGCCTTAGTAAGAAGTGCAGCTATGCATGATATGGATATGCCAGAGAGTCTTGTGGCTATAGCAAGAGCTGGTGCAGGAGTAAATAATATTCCCCTTGATACTTGTGCCGAAAAGGGTATCGTGGTATTTAATACACCAGGTGCTAATGCCAATGGTGTAAAGGAAATAGTTATAGCTGGTTTGCTATTAGCATCTCGTGACTTAATCGGTGGTTATAACTGGGTTAAAGAGAATGCTACAGATGAGAATATAGCTAAGATGGTTGAGAAACAAAAGAAGAACTATGCAGGAAATGAAATCCAAGGTA
>CAZOUU010000097.1:1525-5688 GCA_964583045.1 uncultured Lachnospiraceae bacterium
GTGTTATTGGTCTAGGTGCTATAGGTGCTAAGGTTGCTAACATAGCATTTCGTTTAGGTATGGATGTATATGGATATGATCCATATGTATCAGTAGATGCTGCTTGGTCGTTATCTAGACATATTAAGCATATTGCTAATGTAGAAGATATATATAAGGAGTGTGATTACATTACAGTTCATGTTCCAGCTCTTGAGAGTACCACAGGTATGATTAACAAAGCAGCCTTTGACATAATGAAGGATGGCGTTAAGATACTTAATTTTGCTAGAGATATATTGGTAAATGAAGAGGATATGAAGGCTGCTTTAGCTTCTGGCAAGGTAGCTACATATGTAACAGATTTCCCTAATACTACTATAGCAACAACAGAGCATGTAATTACATTACCTCACTTAGGTGCTTCTACAGAGGAATCAGAAGATAATTGCGCAATTATGGCAGTTAAAGAGATTATGGATTATGTAGAAAATGGTAACATAAAGAATTCTGTTAATTATCCAGCTTGTGATATGGGTGTATGCTCAAATGCAGCTAGAGTAACAGTTAACCACAAGAATATACCTAATATGTTAACTCAGTTTACTGGAACATTTGCAGCTAAGGGTATTAACGTATCGGATATTATTAGTAAATCTAGAGGTGATTGGGCATATTCTATATTGGATATATCAGAGGCTGTATCGGATGAGGTAGTAGATAGACTTAAAGCTATAGATGGCGTTGTTAAGGTTAGAGTTATTAAATAGATTATATAAGCAGGAGATGATAAGATGAGCGAGAAATTAAGAGTAGGTATCCTAGGCGGTACTGGTATGGTAGGACAGAGATTTATATCATTATTAGAGAAACATCCTTGGTTCGAGGTTACAACTATAGCTGCAAGCCCAAGAAGTGCTGGCAAGACATATGAGGAGGCTGTGGGTGACAGATGGAAGATGGATACTCCTATGCCAGAGGCAGTTAAGAAAATGATAGTACACAATGTAAATGAAGTAGAGGCAGTAGTAGCTACAGTAGATTTTGTGTTTAGTGCTGTTGATATGACAAAGGATGAGATTAAGGCTATAGAAGAAGCATATGCTAAGACAGAGACTCCAGTTGTATCTAACAACTCAGCTCATAGATGGACTCCTGATGTACCTATGGTAGTTCCAGAGATAAATCCAGAGCATATGAAGGTTATAGATTTCCAAAAAAAGAGATTAGGTACTACTAGAGGTTTTGTAGCTGTAAAGCCTAATTGCTCTATACAAAGTTATGCACCGGTACTTACTGCATGGAAAGAATTTGAGCCATATGAAGTAGTAGCTACTACTTATCAGGCTATTTCAGGTGCTGGTAAGACTTTTAAGGAATGGCCTGAGATGGTTGGTAATATTATTCCATTTATAGGTGGAGAAGAAGAGAAATCTGAGAAAGAGCCACTTAGAATATGGGGAGAGATAAAAGATGGTGTTATAGAGCCAGCTACTACTCCAGTTATTACTTGCCAATGTATACGTGTGCCTGTACTTAATGGACATACAGCAGCAGTATTTGTTAAATTTAAGAAACAACCTACTAAGGAGCAATTAATTCAGAAATTAGTAGAGTTTAGCGGTGAGCCACAGAGATTAAATCTTCCAAGTGCACCAAAGCAGTTTATCCAATATCTTGAAGAGGATAACAGACCACAGGTTAATCTAGATGTTAATTTTGAAAATGGTATGGGTATAAGTGTAGGACGTCTTAGAGAAGATGCAGTGTATGATTGGAAATTCGTTGGCTTATCTCACAATACAGTTCGTGGTGCTGCAGGTGGAGCTGTTCTTTGCGCAGAGCTATTAAAGGCACAAGGCTATATAGAGAAAAAATAGAAATTATATAAGTGTTATATCAGCTTAAGGAGGAATTTATGGTTTCAAATTTATCCATATTTGCAATATCAGTTGGTATTCTTATATCCTTTGGAATACCCCTTGGAGTACTAGTATATCTTATTGTTAAATATAAAGGTGAGAATGCTATCTATCCATTTGTTTTTGGATGCTTAGGATTTTTTATCTTTCAGGTAATTATAAGAATACCGCTAGTAGGTATGTTTAATTTATCTCCAGGTGCCATAGAGTTTATATCAAATCAATACGTTATGTATATATTTATGTTGGCATTAACGGCAGCTATAGTAGAATTGATACCTCGATATATAGGTTCTAAGATTATGCGTAAAAGAGGGGATAAGTTCCTTAATGGTTTTGCATTAGGTATGGGACATGGCGGTATAGAGGCTATGGTATTAATAGGTATTAACTATATAAGCTATATTATGTATGCATTAATTATTAATGCGGGAAATTTTGATAGTATGATGTCCGATGCTAAAGCACAAGGAATTGATGTAACAGCTTATAGTATATTAAGAGATACATTAGTAGATACCAAATCTATTATGTTTTTTCTAGCTGGTTATGAGAGGATATTAACTATAATTATACAGGTAGCACTTACATTACTGGTTATGTATTATGTAGTTAAAAAGAAGGACTTTGTAGGAATTGTTTTATGTATATTTGCTCATACTATGATAGATTTTACTACAGTGTTAATAGGAGGATTAAGCACTAAGTATCTAGGTAAGGTATTAAATGAAACCCTTACTGTTGTACTTACTTATGTATTCCTTACTGTAATTGCTGCAGCTGCAGTATATTTTATAATTAGGGTGAAGAAGGAATTAGACGAAGAGACTAAGAAGGGCAAATTAGAGGAACAAAAAGAATCAGAAAAGAAGTATTTAGTATAGAGTAGATTTCTAAAAAAAGGTATTATAGCTATATTATGGTATAGCGTATAATACCTTTTATTGTGTGGATGTATTTTGGCTTATTTTACACTGCGTTATATGTATTTTTTAATGTACAACTATTGTAAAATAATAGCAGCTATGATATATTCTACCTTGAGCGGTATTCATTATGAAACTGCATCAGATGATAATGTGTTGTCACATATATAAGAGATGAGGTGATAGCATGAATATAGGAATCATAGGTTCAGGTCGAGTAGGTTGTTCTATGGGAAAATACCTAAGGGATAACTGCATTAACCTAGTCGGATATTATGATACTATTTATGAAAATGCTGCAAGTGCAGCGCAATTTACTAATACAGACAGCTTTTCTAGTTTGGAAGAGTTAGTTAACTTAAGTGATACCCTGTTTATCACGACACCTGATGGCATTATAGCTAAGGTATGGGATTGCATTAAGGAGATGTCTATTGAGAACAAAATAATCTGCCATTTTAGTGGCTCATTACCATCCGTTGTATTTTCCGATAGAGAGATATATCATGCTGAGGCATGCTCTATTCATCCAATGTTAGCGTTCAGCAACAAATATTCATCATACGATCAACTTAATAATGCATTTTTTACTATTGAAGGAGATAAGAAGGCAGTAGAGGTTATTAAAGCTATGTATACTTCCTTTGGAAATACCATATGTGAAATAGATGGCAGTAAAAAAGGAATTTATCATAGTGCTGCAAGCATATTAAGCAATCAGGTTATAGCGGTGATTGATACGGGATATACTCTGTTAGAGCAGTGTGGATTTTCCAGAGCAGAGGCTATGCAGGCTACTAGTCGTTTAGTTAGAGGAAATGTAGAAAATGTAATTAATACAGGAGTTGTGGATGCGCTTACTGGACCGATAGAGAGAAATGATATAGAAACAGTAAAGAAGCATCTAAGCTGTATAGATGAAGAGGATATAGAGCTATATAAGGTTTTAGGCAGGAAACTGATAAAAATAGCAAAAAAGAAAAATGCAGCAATAGATTATAGCCAATTAGAAGGGCTATTAGGTAGTGAACAATAAGGTTAGAACATATAGGAGGGTTAATAATGAAGAATACAGCAGTTACATTTAAAGAAGCTAAGGCAAAGGGTATAAAACAGACTATGCTTACAGCCTATGATTATTCTACAGCAAAATTAATAGATGAAGCTGGGGTCAATGCCATATTAGTTGGAGATTCCTTAGGAATGGTTATGCTAGGCTATGAGGATACATTATCAGTTACTATGGAGGATATGATTCATCATACTGCAGCTGTATCAAGAGGTGCAAAGAATGCGTTAGTAGTAGCGGATATGCCGTTTATGTCATATCAGACCT
>CAZOUU010000097.1:5698-6188 GCA_964583045.1 uncultured Lachnospiraceae bacterium
GGTAGAACTCAGGCAGTTAAGCTAGAGGGCGGTATAGAGGTGTGTGAACATATTAAAGCTATAGTTAAGGCATCTATACCAGTAGTGGCACATATAGGGCTTACACCACAGTCTGTTAATGCCTTTGGAGGCTTTAAGGTACAGGGCAAGGGACAAGAGGCAGCACAAAAGCTACTAGATGAGGCAAGAGCAGTAGAAGCAGCGGGTGCATTTGCAGTAACCCTAGAATGTGTTCCAGCTAAGCTTGCTAAAAAGGTAACAGAGAGTATAAGTATTCCAACTATAGGTATAGGAGCTGGTTCAAATTGTGATGCACAGGTGCTGGTATATCAGGATATGCTTGCTATGTACTCTGACTTTAAGCCTAAATTTGTTAAGCAGTTTGGTCAGATAGGTGAGGCTATGAAGGAGGCTTTTAAAGCTTATATAATAGAGGTGACAGAGGGTACATTTCCAGCAGAGGAACATACCTATAAGATAGATGATGAGG
>CAZOUU010000098.1:0-2349 GCA_964583045.1 uncultured Lachnospiraceae bacterium
TTACCATCATTTTCAAACTGTGTAAATACGTTGTTCCACACTTCCATATATCTATCGCATTCACAACCTACTGTACAATCAGGCTTGCCACAGCCATAAGCTTCACCTCGATCATAATATATCTCAGAACAAGGGCCGCAAGGACCAGCGCCATGCTCCCAGAAATTATCCTCTTTGCCAAATCTGAATATTCTCTCAGGGGCAATACCTATCTTTCTATTCCATATATCAAAGGCCTCATCATCATCTTGATATACAGATGGGTATAATCTATCTTCCTCAAGTCCTACTACCTTAGTTAGAAACTCCCAAGACCAAGCAATAGCCTCATTCTTAAAGTAATCACCAAAGGAGAAATTACCTAACATTTCAAAGAAAGTACCATGTCTTGCTGTCTTACCTACATTTTCTATATCTCCTGTACGAATACATTTTTGACAGGTGGTAACGCGCTTTCTTGGTGGTATCTCTTTACCTGTAAAATATGGCTTAAGGGGTGCCATACCTGCATTAATAAGTAATAAACTCTTATCGTTATGTGGAACTAATGAGAAGCTATTCATTCTCAAATGTTCTTTGCTTTCAAAGAAGCTTAAATACATCTCTCTTAACTCATTTAAACCGTAGCTTTTCACGACTATATCCTCCTAGTGTCTATTTATCATTACTATCATCAGCTGCTGCAGCTAATTTAGTGTTTTTATTCTTTCTAAGTGTTTTCCCTACAAATATACCACCTACAGCACATGCTGCTATAATAATAAATGTAAGTAGATATTTAACCAATTCAAATACTAATTCCATAATATGCCTCCTTGTATACTATTCTCTGTCAGCTAATTCTGCAATAATATCATTCCAGTCAAGCCCTCTCTCCGCCATAAGCACCATCACATGATACATAAAGTCAGATATCTCATACTTTAGTTCTTCAGAATCTGGGTTTTTAGCAGCTATAACTATCTCTGTTGCTTCTTCTCCAACCTTCTTAAGAATCTTATCTATACCCTTATCAAACAAATAATTAGTATATGAACCTTCTTTAGGATTATTCTTTCTATCCATAATTACATTATATACATCCTTAAATACTGTAAGAGGATTAGTATCATCATATTCTTTTTTAACTAAATCTGTAAAAAAGCATGTCCGGTTACCAGTATGACAAGCAGCTCCTACCTGAGATACCTTGGCTAATATAGTATCCTTATCACAATCGATGGTTAAGGATTTTACGTATTGTAAATGGCCTGAAGTAAGACCTTTAGTCCATAACTCATTTCTGCTTCTGCTATAATAAGTCATTAAACCAGTCTCTATGGTTCTATTAAAGGCTTCTTCATTCATATATGCAAGCATTAGTACATCATTAGTCTTATAGTCCTGGGTAACAACTGGTATCATACCATCACTGTTTAATTTGAAGTCTTTAAACTCTAAAGTACTCTCAAAGGTATTAACTGGTATGCCCTTAGCTTTAAGACTTTGCTTAATAGCCATAATATCCAGCTTATCTAAGTTGTATAAAGAAACTGTTCTTGCACTAGTATTCTTTATAAGCTCAACCATATCTTCTCCCTTTGTAGCATAGGTGGATACGATAATCGGTATCTTTATATCTGATCTGATCTTATCTGCTATCTTTTCATAGTCTGGCAATTTATTATTATGTAATAACAATAGCTCACCCACTCCAAGCTGTTCTAATTCTGCAGCATAAGCATAAGGATTTTTTACTTCATTTAAATCTATAGTAACTACAATTCGTTCTGAACCAAATCTATCACAAGCTTCTTTTACCAGACTCTTATTCTCCAATGCTGCTGATTTCATACATACCTTAGCAGCACCAGCATATAATATTTTTTTTACATCCTCTAATTTTCTAACTCCTCCACAAGCAATGATAGGTATATCTATAGCTCTTGATATCTCTTTAATTAATTCTATATTAGCAGCTCTGCCTTCTTTTGTAGCATTACTGTCAAAATATGCCAGCTCATCTGCACCTGCATCGTTATAGTACTTTGCAGTTGTTAGTGGATTATGTATATCTATACATGGAATAATCTTTACGTAACTCATATAATACACCCCTTTATAGTGTGCCTTTAGTTGATAATACTTTATTCTCTAATCTGCTATCAAAACTGGTTGCTTCATCCAGTGATTTAGCAAAGGCTTTAAATGCTGCCTCTATAATATGATGATTATTATCTCCTGATATCTCTTTGAGATGTAAATTCATCTCCGCTGAGTAGGCTATAGCATAGAAAAACTCTTTAACCATCTCTGTATCAAAATAACCTACTTGAGGTGTAGTTAAATTAATATCATACTGTAAATAAG
>CAZOUU010000098.1:2359-6151 GCA_964583045.1 uncultured Lachnospiraceae bacterium
AATGCGCATAGCATCAAAGTCTCATCCATAGGTAATAGAAATGAACCATATCTCTTTATACCAGTCTTATCTCCTAGCGCTTTTTTTATACCTTGTCCAAGTACTATACCAGTATCTTCTATAGTGTGATGCGAATCTACAAATAAGTCACCTTTTACAGTTACATTTAAGTCAAAGAAACCATGCTTTGAAAAGCTTGTAAGCATATGGTCAAAGAATCCTATACCTGTATCTATGTGAGATACACCACTGCCATCAAGATTAATAACTAATTTAATGTCTGTTTCGTTAGTCTTTCGTTCTACAACAGCTTTTCTTTCTAACATATTACACCTCCCTAATTAAATACCATAAAATTATATCACAATATTTTCTATTTGTAACCTAGTCAATAGAGATTTTCTTTCCAGCAGCTAGTAAGGATACTAACTCACCTTGCTCATCTCTCATATAAGCTTCTATTCTATGAATTCTATAATCAAACTTATTATATTCTATACCTACATAGTTATATAACCCCTCTATAACTAAAGAAGGTTTTAAATTTTCCACGCTTCCAGTAGCAAGAAGCATATATAGCGTGTCATCCTCTAAATGTAAATCATAAATAAATGGTTTTATATCCACTTCTTTTTCTGATTTCTTAGTCTTTTTAACTATTAGAATATTCTCTCCGGATATATAATCAGTTACCTTTTCTATAAGCTTAGCTTTCATAGCAAAATCCTCATTAAAGCTTATAATATAATCCGAAGCAGCTACAACTGACATAGAGTTTTTAGCATTTTCATCTAATAGAACTGCATCAGTTATAGTAATGCCCTCTACCATAACCTCATTAAGTCTATTAATAATATCCTCACTATTTGTAAATGTAACTAATTCTGCATCAAAATATTCACCCTCTGATGTAACACCTAGAGAAAGAGGAGCAGCAAAGGATATAATCTGAT
Organism: uncultured Lachnospiraceae bacterium; assembly: GCA_964583045.1. Classification (GTDB taxonomy): domain Bacteria; phylum Bacillota; class Clostridia; order Lachnospirales; family Lachnospiraceae; genus JAVBSN01. Next base: position 3,313 of record CAZOUU010000098.1, read on the forward strand.
GTGGGCTATATCCAGTGGAATATGCTATATCTATATCAGCTCGTCTTATGGCTTTTTGAAAATATCTCATTATATCTAAATGACCTATAAATCTTAAGACACCAGACTTTGAATATTTAATTCTTACCTTCATAGCACACACCTCCTTTAAAACCTGCTGCACCACATCCACTACAAGCACTACGACAATTTGGTGTAACCTTCTCATTTTTGGCGTTTTCCCATTCTCTTATAAAGAAGTCCTTAGTTACTCCTATATCTATAAAATCCCAGGGTAATATCTCCTTTATATCTCTTTGTCTAGATATATAAAAATTCATATCTATATGATTATTGTCTATAGCCTTTTCCCAGTATTCATTATGAAAATATTCACTCCAGGAATCAAATAAGGCACCATTTTTATAGGCATCATATATAACACTACTTATTCGACGATCACCTCTGGCTAATAGACCTTCTAATATAGTAGTATGCGCTTCATGATAAGAAAACTTCATACACTTATAGTTGTGCTGAACCTTAAATGTATCCTTTACATGATATGCTTTTTGTAAAAACTCCTCTGCTGTATTCATAGCTACCCATTGAAATGGTGTAAATGGCTTAGGCACAAAGAAGGAAGCAGATGCACTAATACTTACCTTACCTTCTCTATCTTCCTTTGGAATAGTAAAATAATTAGTAGCTATCTCTTGGGCAAGTGAAGGTATACCCTCGATATCCTCTGTAGTCTCTGTAGGTAAACCTAGCATAAAGTAAAGTTTAACCCTATTCCAACCACCTCTAAAGGCCTCCATGGCACCATTTATTATATTCTCTTCAGTAAGTCCTTTGTTAATTACATTACGTAGTCTTTGGCTTCCTGCCTCTGGTGCAAATGTAAGGCTACTTTTCTTTACATCTTGAACCCTACTCATGACATCTAAAGAAAAAGCATCAATTCGAAGTGATGGCAAAGATATATTTATATGATTAGAGCCTAAATCATCTATAAGAAAATCGGTTAATTCTTTTAGTGCTTCATAATCACTAGAGCTTAAGCTACTAAGAGATATCTCCTCGTATCCTGTATTTTTAATCATTTCTAGTGCATATTGCTTTAATGTTTCTATGTTTTTTTGTCTAGTTGGTCTGTATATCATACCTGCCTGACAAAAACGACAGCCTCTAATACAACCCCTCATAATCTCTAGTACTATTCTATCCTGTGTCGCCTTTATATATGGCACTAATGGTTTTGTAGGATAAGGTACATCATCTATAGCCATAACTACTTGCTTTTTAATTGTAGAAGGTATATCTGCTATATTAGATTCAAAGCTTTTAATAGTGCCATCTTCATTGTAATCTACATCATATAAAGAGGGTACATATATACCTGGAATTTTGGCGGCCGCTACAAGAAACTCTCGTCTGGATTTGCCAGCCCTTTTGTATTCCTTATAAGTATCCAAAAGCTCATCATAGCTTACTTCACCTTCACCTATATAAAACATATCAAAAAAGTCAGCTATAGGCTCAGGATTGTAGCTACAAGGACCACCACCCATAACTATAGGTTCATCCTCGCCTCTATCCTTAGCATAGATACTAATATGACTTAAATCTAATATCTGAATAACATTTGTATAACACATCTCATATTGTAATGTAATACCAAGAAAATCTGCATTTTTAACAGGTCTTTGAGTTTCAAGAGAAAATAAAGGTATATTCTTTTCCTTCATTATCGCATGTAAATCTGGCCAAGGGGAATACACTCGTTCACAATAGGTATCCGCTCTCTTATTAAACATATCATATAGTATCTGTATTCCCAGGTGGGACATACCTATCTCATATACATCTGGAAAGCACATAACAAAGCTTATATCTATACTATTTATATCTTTTTTAACCATATTAAGCTCGTTACCTATATATCTAGCTGGCTTTTCTACAGTTAATAATATCTCATATGATAAAGCTAATTTATCCATTCTTATCTCCTATTATGTTTGTTTTTAGCTGTATCTAGTGTATCTATACTTTATATCTTAGTCAAGTTCTAAATACCAATTTTTTATTTTACTACTACATTCCTTTACATATTCTGAAGAAATATCTATTTCATTATACATATAAGAATATATTTTATCAGAATTAGCCTTATATTTACTTTTACTAATTAATATATATGTAACAAACAAAAAAGCACATAGAAAGAGACGAAATATAAATCCTTTTACAATAGTTAAACTACCATAACTAAATTCTACTTCGTCTCTATTATTTCCACATCTACGAGAGATGCTTTCCATATCTTCTTTTTGTCTTTGTCTTAATAATTCTATATTATAATCCATAGCCATATCCCTTTTTTATATATTATATAAAATAAGAATATGTAATATGCCTTATATTAATCCCATAATTCTGGTCTATGGCCAGGCGATAGCTCGATTGGCAAAGTAATTACAAACCCACCAAACATATTACCATTATACATAAATTAAATTCTCCTATTAATTCCTCTATTTACAAGTTACCTTGTATATACTCTTTTTACCTTTCTTGATTACTAATACATTATCATCATCTAAATCGGATTTAGTATATACTTTGGAAAAATCGGTTTCCTTTTCTCCATTAACAGTTACTCCACCTTGTATAATGGTTCTTCTTGCATCGGAACTTGATGAACACATCTTAGTGTCCACTAATATCTTCTTGATATCGATACCAGTCTCAAATTCTTCTGAAGCATAAGTATAAGTAGGCATATTCTCACTAATTCCCCCTGATGTAAATACAGCTCTAGCTGCTTCTCTAGCTTTATTAGCCTCTTCTTCACCAT
>CAZOUU010000099.1:0-6117 GCA_964583045.1 uncultured Lachnospiraceae bacterium
TTATAAATACACCGATAGGAAAACAAAGTGTACATGATGATAGTTATGTACGTAAGGCAGCTATTAAAGCTAAGGTGCCATATGTAACTACTATAGCAGCAGCAAAGGCAGCAGCAAAGGGTATATTAACTGTTAAGAAGAACCAAGGATTAGAGGTACATTCAGTACAGGAATTGCACGGTAAGATAAAATAATTATATAATAGTGTTATACAAAGAAGAAGCCTTGATTTATAAGGCTTCTTCTTTGATGTAATAAAATGTAAATATATTTGAAAAAATGCAAATAGCATATTGACAAATATGTAACATTGTTATAGTATATTAATTATAACAACGTTATGACACTTTTCAAGTAAGTTGGAGGCCATTATGAGTAAATCCAAAAGACCTGAAGCTGTAGTAGATGCAGTGCGTAAGAATATTATGGAAGTTTCAGCTAGTATGATTAATGAAGAAGGCTATGATAAATTTTCGGTAAGAAAGTTAGCTAACAAGATAGGTTGTACTACAGGAACTATATATAGTAACTTTGAGAATAAGGAAGACATTATATTAGGGATTATAGAAGACAATAATAGTGTTTGGCGAGATAAGATGCTTAGTCTTAATCTATATTCTATGGAACCCAAGGCGGCTCTTAAGGCTGTTATAGTAGAGACTATCTACTATCACTTACAGAGAAAAGAATTAGTTAGGACTACAATGATTACAGGACATGTATTTGGTGTATCAGATGAATTGCCAGATAGCATTAAGGAATGTTTCTTCCTTATACATGAATTAGTAAGAAGTAGCTTAAGTGCTACAGCTAGTGACAGTATTATATACCTACAGTTTTCGTTTATGATACACGCAATTAACGGAATGATTATGGAGAAGGTAGCTAGTGAAGAAGTAGTAGATAAGAAGATTATAGAGTTGTATGCAGATACTATACTCTATGGTATGTTAAGACATTAGTTTATAGACTAACGAGATATTGCTAGTCGATTATTTGATATTATATAAGGTGAATCGGATGTCCCCCATTCAATATATTCACGTTAAATGCGTCCTATGTGTGGAAGAAAGTGTACAGCTTGCTATATGACATAATAGCAAAGTGTGCACTTTCTTGCTTTTGTGCTAGTGAAGGTTTAAAGTCTGATGCTGAAGAAGAGCACATAGGCACATAGGTAAAGTACATTCAGAAAGGTGAAGAAGAGTAGGTAGCTCTTTACGTTGCTATGCTTTGTATTGGCATAGAGCTTGTAGGATATAAGACTAGCCATAGAGGCTATAAGTGTTCCTAAACTTCCTATATTTACACCTAATAGTAATTCTTTTGCATGGTTTGTAAAATTCGATAATAATATGGCGGCGGGTACATTACTAGTTACCTGACTAAGTACTACCCCTATAAGAAATTCTCTGCCATAAAGGGCGGCTGATAACATATCCTTAATCCATTCAATACGTCCTATATTTCCTATGAATACGAAAAATGAACAAAATGTAAGCAGTAGCATATAATCTAATCTCTTAAACAGCTTTCTATCAATAAGAAGGATGATAAGTATTACAATAGGAAATAGCACTATATAGCTTATCCAGTGTAAAACAGTGCTAAGGCATAGTAGAAATAGTACGATGTAGATAATTAATTTGAAATGGTCTATAGCTACTACATCATCATCGATGTCTATGGCTACAGGCTCGTTAGGTATAAAAAATATGGATATAACTATAAGCATAAGAGCTAGAGCGGTAACTGGCGCCATAGTTAGTAGAAAATCCTTCATAGTCATATCGTAGAAGTTATATAGGTATAGATTCTGGGGATTACCTATAGGGGTTAACATACTACCTAGATTGGCGGCAAGTGTTTGTAATACTATTGTTGGTATAAGAAAGGCTTCCTTATCCAGCTTTTCGAATATCATAATGGTGAATGGTACAAAAACAATTAGAGCTACATCATTAGTTATGAACATACCTAGTACAAAGCATAAAAACACTAAGATATATACTATCTTACGGGTATAATTCACCTTGCTTATTATAAGTTTTGTAAGATTGTCAAATATACCTATCTCTTTAAAACCAGCTACCACAATCATAAGGCAAAATAGTAGAACTAATACTCTATAGTCGAGATAATTAATATATAATTTGTCGGGATGAACAAATAAGCAGGAGAAAAAAGCTAATAAAGTAGCTGCAAAAAATACAATTTCATTCTGCAAAAAGATAATAAATCTCTTCATAACAACACCCTCCTGTCTAGTATATAAAATAATTATACCAAGTGTAGCTAGTAACTGCTAGTGTTTATTTTATAAAATGCATAATGCATAAAAGACAAATAACCACATTAGAATGCTTGCGGTAGTTAGTTTTTTCGACTATTATATAAGAGGATAATTGTAAGGAGGAAGCTCATATGAAGAGAATACTAAATTCGATGATATATGGTTCAAAAAAAACAAAGCTTTATCTATGGAGCATAACTATATTAGTAGCTATGGCTATAGGTTTAATTATAGTGTCAGGAATACAGAGCAGGTTTTCTCTCTTTGTGGTGGGTCTTCTCTTTGGAGTGGCAGCACTTATAGTTGGACAATCGATGACGTTATCAGATATAAGTATAGATGGAGATGAAGATATAAAAGCCAAGAATACTGTTAAGAAAAATAGTGAAACTAAGCTAAAAGATAAGGGCATAAATATATCTGAAGAAATACCAGATGAAAAAGTGTTAGAAAATATAGACGATGATATGCTTAAGAAGATAATGATAAAATACAAGGTTAAAAAGGATCATCGCAGGGTTATAGTTGATAGAAGTAAAAAGCTTAAGATTAAGGAATGCCCGGCTTATATATGGGTGGAAAGAAAGACCTTTCATTTGCTGCTCATAGAGAGGGAGCCTAGATGCATCAATATACCCTTGTCATCTATAGATAATCTGACTTATGAAGCGGGCGTATCTGTGGATGTGGCTACAGAGTATCTGCAGTTTCGTGAGGATTCTTTAATAAAACAAGTATTTGGAGAGTTTTTGCCAGATTACCATGAGAAAAATGGAACAAAATATAAGAATCTATATTATTTATGTAAGGATATAGTATTTACTAACAATAGTGCAAAGAGCATATTTGATCTTACTAGTGTGTATTTAGATGTACATGATGCTATGACAGAGAAATTTAAAGGAAATATGTTTTTTGTAAGAGCCTATACTAATGGTATTATGCTTAAAGACAAAGCTATGGACATAGGAAATTATAAAACAGGAATAACTAATATATTAGAGAATCTAACTGCCAGTGACATAACAAATAAGGAATTTGAGTATACCATTATGGAGCTGCTAAGAAATAGACTTATTACGGAAGATTTTGCAGTATATTACACAGGCTTAAGAAATAAAAATAACAAAAAAAAGAAGTAAGGCAGCTTATAATGTATTAAGAAATTCTTCAAAACATACACCATCATTAACAGGTATATCTAATAATGCGGAATGCTTTAAACAGCTACTGATAAAGTCAGTAGCTTTCTTTACGCCGGCCTTTAATTCGTAGTCGTGTAATATAGCACCAGCTAGAACTGAGGCAAATACATCACCTGTGCCAGGTCTAGTAGGAGTAATAAGAGGATTAAGTATTAGCTCACCTTCTCCCTGCTGATATACATAGCAGCCTATATACTGACCTGCTGGTATGCCTGTAATTACTATGGAAGTAGGACCAAGCTCTGATATTTTATTGCATAGGGCAAATAATTCAGATTCGCATATATGCTTTGCATAAGGTATATCACCTAGAATACAGGCCTCTGTAAGGTTAGGAGTAATAATTGTACCGTGACCAATTAATTTCTTCATAGCATTACACATACTATCTGTATAGGTATCATATAGGTGCCCATTATCGCCCATAACAGGATCTATCAGAACTAAATCAGAAGGAAATTCTTCTATAATATGTGTTACTATAGCTATCTGTTCTAGAGAACCTAAAAAACCAGTAGCTATACCATTAAAGGAGAGATTAAGCTTCCTCCAATTGTCTACATATTCTTCTATATAAGGAGTGAAATCCTTAAAGAAGTATTCAGGATAATCAGTATGATTAGATAGTATAGCAGTAGGAATAACACTACAATGTATCTTCATAGCTGACAATATAGGTAAAGCAACGGTAAGAGAACATCTTCCGTAGCCAGATAAATCATTAATAACTGCCATTTTTAATTGAGTAAATGCCATATTTGCCTCCTTGCATATATTGTTTACACTGCAGTATACCCTTCGGTTAGTAGTAGAATCTACAATGTGTAAAATAAAAAGTACATTTATATCGTTCGTTATTTTTCAAGATATATTGACATTATATATATTAGAGTGTATTTTGTAAAGAAATGATAAGAGAGATTCAGAGCATAAGAAATGGGAGATGAATTTATGGAAAAACAAACAATGGATGCGACAGCAAGTAAACCAAGTATGACAAAGGAGATATCCATAACAGCGTTATTTATAGCGTTAACCATTTTGTTTACGTTCTTTGTTAATGTAAGATTGCCTATTGCGGCTAATGGCGGTTTGATACATTTGGGTAACGTACCCTTCCTTTTAGCTGCTATTATATATGGAAAAAAGACAGGCGCCATAGTAGGTGGTATAGGTATGGGCCTATTTGATGTAATGTCAGGCTGGATAGCTTGGGCACCTTGTACTCTAATAGTTGTAGGACTTATGGGATTTGTAGTTGGATTTATCTGTGAGAGGAAAAAGACTATCCCTTGGATATTTGTAAGCATTATGGCCGCCCTTATTATAAAAGTGGCAGGCTACTATATATATGAAGCAGTTATGTACCATAGCTTTATAATTCCACTTGCATCTATACCAGGAAATGTAGTACAAATAGGAGTAGCAGGAGTTATAGTTCTTCTTATTATAACTCCACTAGAGAGAATGTTAAGAAAGCTTAATTAGGCGAGGAGAATAGATATGGTAAATGTAATGACACCGGGACCTACTAAGGTTCGTGAAAATGTAAGAATAGCCAGAAGCTTGGAGACTACTAATCCAGATTTAGACTTGGAGTTCTATGACTTCTATAAAGATACTTGTGAATTGTTAAGTGCATTATTATCAACTCACAATACTTCATATATATTAAGTGGAGAGGGAATCTTAGGATTAGAGGCAGCTTGTGCATCTATTACTGAACCGGGAGACAAGGTGCTTGTACTAGATAATGGTGTTTTTGGCAAAGGATTTGCAGATTTTGTAAGTATGTATGGTGGTATTCCTACCTTATATACTACAGACTACAAATATGCTATAGACCCAGAAGAATTAGAGGAATATCTAAAGGGTAATCATAATTTCAAATATGCTACATTGGTACATTGTGATACCCCTAGTGGTATGTTAAATGATATATCGAGATTATGTCCAATACTTAAGAAGTATGGATTACTAACGGTAGTGGATTCTGTGTCAGGTATGTTTGGCAATGAAGTATTAGTAGATGAATATGGTATAGATATATTATGTGGTGGTTCACAAAAAGCCTTATCAGCACCTATTGGTCTTACGCTTATAACGGTAAGTCAGGATGCATTTACCGCTATGGATAACAGAAAGACACCTATAGCATCATTTTATTGTAGCCTTCTTACTATGAAGAATTATTACGAGGATAAATGGTTTCCTTACACTATGCCTATAAGTGATATATGTGGACTTAGAAGAGCCTTAGAAAATGTAAAAGAAGATAAGGACATATTGAAACGGCATAAGAGATTAGCTGAGCTGACAAGAGCTAGAGTGACGGATATGGGTCTTGAGATATATGGTAAGAATGGATACAGCAATACCGTAACAGCAGTAAGGGTGCCAGAAGGTATGACATCTAAGGACATTACAGATATTATGGTAAAGGATTATAACATAATGATAGCTGGTTCATTTGATGTATTTGCAGGAGAAGTCATAAGAATAGGCCATATGGGCGAAAATGCTAATGAGAAAGATGTAGTAGCTACGTTAGACGCATTAGAAGAGATAATTGATAGGCATAAAAGTATATAAAACACCAAAAAATAATAAGATCTGATT
>CAZOUU010000100.1:0-4020 GCA_964583045.1 uncultured Lachnospiraceae bacterium
TTCTTCTAACGCAGCAGTGCCACCATTTACATAGAATCGATGTCCATGGGTGATAAACACCTTATATTTACCTATATTAAAGGACTGTTCATTTGGTAAATGTATATCATAATCGTTATTGCCTGATATAAGATATACGGGACATTGTACCAAACTGCTTATGTACTCTGGTCCTCTCTCTATATCTCCTAGATGTATCAAGATATCTATAGGTCCTGCCTGTTTTATTACATTTTTAACATCATCATTCTTACCATGTGAATCACTGATTATTAGTACTCTCATATAATCTCCTCAAATCAATTCTTCTTTAATCATCTTTAGTGCCTTGCCCCTATGACTAATGGCATTTTTATCTTCTGGACTTAACTGAGCCGTAGTACAATTATACTCTGGCAAGAAAAATATAGGGTCGTATCCAAATCCATTATCTCCCGCCTCTTCATATCCTATTATACCTTCTATAGTGCCACGTCTGGTAATTACTTTCCCATCTGGAAATGCAGCCGCAATAGCACATACAAATCTAGCTGTTCTAGCTTCATCTGGCACACCAGCAAGTCTATCTATAATCTTATGATTTTTAATGGTATAAGGAGTATCTACTCCCTCGTATCTAGCAGAATATATACCCGGCTCCTTATTAAGATAATCTATCTCTAATCCAGAATCATCTGCCAAAACTATCTCACCACTAAGCTTACTAATAGCCGTAGCCTTAATTATAGCATTTTCTTCGAATGTAGTACCATCCTCTACTATATCTATGTCTATACCTGCCTCTTTCATAGATAATATCTCATATCCTATGTCAGCTAGAATCATTCTAACCTCTACCATCTTATTTTCATTACCTGTTGCAAATATAATCTTCTTCATAATAGTACTCCTATCTATCTTTAGTAAATACTTTTAAACACACATTACATTCTTGCTTTTTCTCCGCACTAACCCATGCATTGCCTGACATACTAATATATCCTTCCCCATCCTCAATGTCGAAATTTGCCGTTCTATCATCTGCCTCATACTCTATAGCTATCGGATGAACTATTCCTGGTGTATTAATATATACCACCATAGCATATTTTTGTCCTGCATCCACATCTATACCATTATCCAAATTAACTGTATGATATCCGGCATATCTAAGTTCTCCCGATGCAACCTCTATCTTGGATGAGAAATCTTTTACATCATTAAACTTTGGGACTGCATATACAGTATAGCTGCTATTATCATCTATGGAATAAAATCCCACCGCTTCTATAGTCTCCTGAGACTTGGCAGTATATGCATTGGCAAAATATGCCTCTCCACTACCATAACCCAATTGTCCTGTCCAGCCTAACAAATCTGACTGATATATATTATCGTAGTTATCCTTCTTACCAATCTTAGAATATACTACTCCTATATCGCCTATAATTGTATCATAATATGATATATAAAAATAGCCATCCTCTCCAAAATCTGTTCCCCAACTATTCTTACATATAAATGCACCATCTGCTGCTGGCTCCTTAGAAAAATTTTCTTTGGGATAGTTATCATCCCAGCCTACTATTAATATATCATGATTTGCTTTTTCGTCTCCGTCATAATAATAGGCACAATTCTCACTATTATAATAGCTGTTGCTTATATTTTTTCCATCTAACATAGTGTATATGGAAGTCTCAACTGCACCATATCTAAACACCGAATTCTTAATTGCATAGAAATCCTTTTTCTTAAGTATAATAGCTTCTTCTAGATGTTTTACTGCTTGTAGATTACTGTTTGTCTTACCATCTCCATAGGGATCATCCTTCTCAAGCACTGGTCCTTGCCAGCTTGCTAAGTAAGCTATAGATATGGCATATTCTCCGCCTTCCTCAGAATCCAGATTAAAACTATTGTTTTTACTCATATGCTCTGGAGATAAAAGTAGTCTCTCTTCAGGCATCATACTGGTCTCCACCGCTGACAAAGCAGCAAATGCCCAACAGGTTCCGTATTTTCCCTGATCTCTTACTACTGTAACTCTATCAGTCTCCCTCATATCATAAGAGCTTGGAAGGTCATATTCTTTACCCAATTTAGCAAATGTAATCTTCTCTTTTATGAGGTCTACATCTTCCTTGTAATTAATGTATTCTAATATATTATCAACTGGCACATAAACCACATCATCCTCTTTATATACGAGGCCACCGAGCTCCACCTTTTTATCATTTACCAATGCCTTATCTGAATCTATATTAAGCTCTATAACTGTATCTCCCTTAGCTATATTCACTCTGCCATCAGGATACTGAGCTATAGAACAGTTAAGCATTTCCGTCATAACGTCTAACGGCATAACCACCTTCAAGGTATCTCCAATCCTAAAATTCAACTTGCGATTGGTATACGAAGCTCCATCTATAATAAAATTTATCTCTGATCGATTCTTAAGGCTTGCATAGTCTTTAAAAATATAATTACCTTCTTCTATATATTCTTCATTTTTAATAATCTCTATGTCCTTGCTATTCCTAAAAACCAACATCACCATCAACACCAGTACTACACCGGCAAAGACAACCACTATCTTCTTCATACCTATCCCCTATGACTCTAATTTTATATCCCTTGCTTTATCCCTTTTAGGAGGTCTTGGTCCCATGAACTGATAGAAGTAAGCTTTAATCATACCATTATATATCTTTCGATTCTTAGTAGCCTCCCTACCTATATATTTCTCCGCCTCTTCATAAGAGGTAATTAAGTACATAGACCAACTATCTAGTCTCTTGTAGCCTTCTCCTATAATTCTATACAATTCTGGCAAATCTGCTTTCTCCTCTAATCTCTCACCATAAGGAGGATTAGTGATGATAAAGCCATATTTTTTAGGATTGTTAAGTTCCTTCACATCTCGTTGTTGGAAATGTATAAGATGGTCAACACCGGCTGTCTTTGCATTCTCCATAGCACATCTGATTATCTCACTATCTAAATCATAACCTTGTATATTCATAGTAACATCTCTGTCTATTAAATCCTCAGCCTCATTAATAGCATTATACCAACAAGCCTTAGGTGTAATATTCGTCCAAGCTTCTCCCACAAATTCTCTGTTCATACCTGGTGCTATATTGGCACCAATCATAGCTGCTTCTATAGGAAATGTACCACTACCGCAAAACGGATCTACTAATACTCTATCTTTATTCCAAGGCGTAAGCATAATGAGTGCCGCTGCTAACGTCTCAGAGATAGGTGCCTTTCCTACTAGTTTTCTATATCCTCTCTTATGAAGTGAAATTCCAGAAGAATCCAGTGCTACTGTCACTATATCTTTAAATATAAAAACTCTAATAGGATAGTCTGCACCCTCCTCTTTAAACCAGGTTACATTATATATACCCTTAAGTTTCTCAACTATAGCTTTCTTAACTATAGACTGTATGTCACTAGAGCTATATAATTGGCTCTTATTAGTAGTTGCCTTAGTAACCCAGAACTTACCATCCTCTACTATATATCTATCCCAAGGGAGTGCCTTAATACCTTCAAACAACTCATCAAAGGTAACCGCCTTAAAGCTTCCCACCTTTACCATAATACGTTCTGAGGTTCTAATAAATATATTAGCTCTCGCAAGTGCTGCTTCATCACCTGCAAAAGTTATTCTTCCATCTTCTACCTGTACTATCTCATATCCTAAATCCTGTATTTCTCTCTTAAGTATTGCCTCTAGTCCAAAATGACATGGTGCTATATACTCTATTCTGCTCATCAATTGACCTCCAAGTCTGAACCTTTATCTTTTATTTACTATGATTTATTGTACGAATTAAATCAACCAATGTCAACCTAACCTTTGCTTAATGATCCACTATAATTTTCTATTCCACCTAGGGCATTGATTACCTGATATCCTTTTTTTGTTAATATTCTTGTTGCCATCATACTTCTAGAGCCTCTATAACAAGAGGTTATTATACTCCTATTCTTAGGTAATTTGAATTTGCCCTGCTCTATATTCTCTAA
>CAZOUU010000100.1:4120-6100 GCA_964583045.1 uncultured Lachnospiraceae bacterium
TCTCTAACATCAACAATTATTGCATTTCTAATTATTGACTCCTCTATTATATTTCTTATATTTATGGTTTCAATTCGCATTGGAGTTTCACCTAAATTACTTGTTATTAACTAGTATATTCTTAGATATAGAAAAAGAGCCATATATTCCAGAGAATATATAACTCTAATCCTAGGCTGTCACATAAACTAGAATCTATCTAATATGTCTGTGGCATTTGTCGAATCAGATGCATCATTACTTGACTTATTGTTCGACTTATTATTGTTTTTGTTATTCTTATTATTCGAGTTATTACTAGAGTTTCTAGTTGAATTGCTCGAATTATTCGAGTTGTTACTTGCATTTCCGCTTGAATTGTTTTGGTTATTTTGATTATTTGCCATACTAATGTCCTCCTTTATAAGTTACTACACTAGTATTTTGCACAAATCACAAAATAATATACCTAAAATTCTATTAACCTAAGTTTCCCATTTGTGACACTAGGCTAATTCCAAACATTGCAAGAGCAGCCACAATACCTACACCAGAACAAATAAGACCTGCTATAGCCATACCTTTGCCAGTCTTACTCTTATTCATACCTAAAATACTAAATACTACACCAAGAATTGATATTATAACACCACAGCATGGAATGCAGAAGAAAAGAATCGATGCTATACCTAAACATAAACCTGCTATAGTGAATCCTGGTGTCTTTTCATCTTCTACTGACGCTTGTACATTCTCATATGTATACTCCTGAGATGATACTACCTCCGACTGTACTGGTGCTTCTGGTTGCACTGGAGCCTCTGGTTGTACTGGAGTCTCTTCTACTGTGCTAAATGGGTTGCCTGTTGTCTCGTTAGTTACTTAGTTGTTGTTTTCATCCATAATGTTTTCTCCTATTCTACTGTTGTTTTATCTGCGCAAGTCTTTGATTAACTTGTTTGAGCATGCCTGTATATTTTTCTAATTTTGCTTTCTCTTCATTAATCTTAGTCTCTGGTGCTTTATTAACAAAATTCGGATTACTTAACATACCATTAACTCTCTTAAGCTCTCCTTGCAATCTGGCTTGTTCTTTGTTTAAACGTTCTATCTCTTTATCTATATCTACTAGTTCGGTAAATGGCATATAAACCACCGCACCATCTATAACTGTAGATACTGCATCCTCGTCTATACCATTCTTGTCTGGCTGAACTATAACCTCACTAGCATATCCTAATGTAGCAAAAAATACCTTTGCTGTATCAAATGTGTTACGAAGCTTCTCACTATCAGAAACCACATATACTGTAGCCTTCTTTGAAGGTGGTACATTCATCTCAGCACGTACATTTCTAATTCCTCTAACTGCTGCCTTTATCAAATCAACCGCTGCCTCATCCTCTGCAAAATTCCACTCTGGCTTAAATTCAGGCCACTTTGATATCATAATAGACTCTTCGGAACCCTGTATAGTAGTAAATATCTCTTCTGTAATAAATGGCATATACGGATGTAATAATTTTAATGTATTTACAAGAACTGTCTGTAATGTCCAAAGTGCTGCTGCCTTAGTCTCATCCTCGTCATTATATAATCTCGGCTTAACCATCTCTATATACCAGTCACAGAATTCTTCCCATAGGAAATCATATAATTTAGATACTGCAATACCTAATTCATATTTATCCATATTCTCTGTTACATCCTTAGCTATAGTGTTAGCCTTAGATAATATCCATCTATCAGCAAGTGTAAGTGTAGATAAATCCACCGCCTTAACATCTGCTTTTTCTATATTCATCATTATGAATCTAGATGCATTCCATATCTTATTGGCAAAATTTCTACTTGCTTCTACTCTCTCCCAGTAAAAACGCATATCATTACCTGGCGCATTTCCTGTAACCAATGTAAATCTAAGTGCATCTGCACCATATTTATCTATAACCTCTAATGGATCTATACCATTTCCTAATGATTTACTCATCTTACGTCCCT
>CAZOUU010000101.1:0-6068 GCA_964583045.1 uncultured Lachnospiraceae bacterium
TGTCTATCTGAACTGTTTCTCTCTCAGATGCTACTACTGACAGCTTTTGTTCTGGCACCTCAGGAGAAGATAATATTCTGGTATTTAGAGCAAGTGCTGCAATGTGTTCTGGTGTAGTACCGCAGCATCCACCTACTACATTTGCACCAGCCTCTACTAACTCTCTACCATAAGCTGCAAACTCCTCTGGTGTCATAGCGTATACAGTCTCTCCGTCAATAAGCTCTGGCATACCAGCATTAGGCTTTGCCATAATAGGTACATTGGCGTATTTTTTCATCTCTTTTATTAATGGTATCATCTTATCTGGACCTGTGGAACAATTCATACCTACCACATCGGCACCCAAGCTCTGCAATACTGTAATTGCCGTTCTAGGATCAGTTCCGTATAAGGTTCTTCCATCGTCATTAAAGGTCATGCTAACCATAACAGGCAAATCGCAGCTCTCCTTTATAGCTATGACTGCCGCTCTAGCTTCTGCAAGACTCATTATAGTCTCAACTACAAACAAATCCACACCGGCCTCTACCATATACCCTACTTGTTCTTTATATATATCAACTAAAGCTTCAAATTGTAAATCTCCTACAGGATACAACTGTCTTCCTGTCATAGTTATATCTCCAGCCACATAAGCTCTATATCCTGTAGCTGCTATAGCTTTTTTAGACAAAGCTATCAGCTCTTTATTCATAGTCTCTATATTATCTACCAAACCATATTCATCTAGCTTAATTCTATTTCCTGAAAATGTAGGAGCATATATAATATTGCTTCCAGCCTCTATATATCTAGTCTGAAGTTCAAGCATAACCTCCGGATTCTCTAAAATCCATTGTTCCGGACATACACCTACAGGCATCCCCTGTTTCAAGAGATTGGTTCCTGTAGCTCCATCAAGTATTATTATCTTATCATCTATTAATTTTCGAAATTGTTCTCTTGTCATACCTGTCTCCTTTTGTAATCTCTTTTAATATTTTCTCATTCTAACATACTATCAATCTCGATTCAATAAACTTATGGTGTAATTGCACTTCTATTAATCACCGTGAGAATAGCCTTATAAGACAGATTGCACAAAAAAGGGAGGCAATCGCTTGCCTCCCTTAACTCATCTAAAATTCTGGTTCTATAAGTCCATAAGTATTACCTTTTCGTTTGTATACTACATTAACTTCATCTGTCTTTGCATTTCTAAATACATAAAAGCTATGTCCAAGTAATTCCATCTGTACGCATGCATCCTCCGGGAACATAGGCTTAACAGCAAAGCTCTTACTTCTAATAATCTGTATCTCTTCATCTTCTACATCATCATCCTCTAGGAACTCAGGAGTAAATGAAGCTGCTGCTTGCGCTTGGTCTACTAATTTCTTCTTATATCTAGAAATCTGTCTCTCCAATACCTCTACTACAAGATCTATAGATACATACATATCATCACTAACTTGTTCTGCTCTAATTATTCTACCTTTAATTGGTATAGTAACTTCTATCTTTTGTCTGGTCTTTTCAACAGTAAATGTAACCTGTGCTTCTGTATCCTCCGTAAAGAATTTCTCTAGTCTAGACAGCTTATCATATATAGCCCCCTTAAGACCTTCTGTTACCTCGATGTTCTTACCACTAATTATGTACTTCATAATGTCCAACTCCTTCTCTGCCTTGGATTGAAATCCTAAGATTTCGTGCACATCATAGACAAATGCTATTGCCTTAATGCATATGAATATTATACCATATATTCACTTAATTTCAATCATTATTATTGAATTTTTGCATTTTTCAGTAAATTTTCTATTCAATTTACTCAAATTCACTATAACTATTTTCACATCTTAAATGTCAATAGTTTTTCATATTTTTTTGATTTTCATTACTTCTTACAAAACGTT
The DNA here is from genome assembly GCA_964583045.1 of uncultured Lachnospiraceae bacterium. Lineage (GTDB taxonomy): Bacteria > Bacillota > Clostridia > Lachnospirales > Lachnospiraceae > JAVBSN01. The sequence goes on from CAZOUU010000101.1 coordinate 1,902, forward strand.
AGTTCTATTTCTTTTGGATATATAATTAAGGTAAACCACCTATTTTTTTGTGGGTAAAGTGGATAACTTTGTGTGTAAGTCCATTTTTCGTGAATTTTTACCTCATTTTATAGTGGATAACTTTTCTAATCTTATTTTTCACATTTTATTCTTTAAAAGTTATGTATACCTTACTTTATTTCTTTTGTGCATTATCACCAAATAGAAAAATTCATCCCTATTTTAATAGAAATGAATTCTCCTATGATCTAATATGTTAATTTCAAAAAAGTTTCTTAAGCCTTATGCTATTCTTCTTGCACAACATGGTGTTCTGTAATTTACACTTGACACTTTAATACCTGTTGTTGACGAACTTGCATGTACAACTTGATCATTACCAATATAAATAGTGACATGGCTTATACCTCCGCCGCTTCCCTTGTAAAATAATAAATCTCCTGGTTGCAATGAATCCATACTAACCTCTGTTCCATATCCTGATTGAGCTGATGACGAATGAGGTAAGCTATAACCAAACTCTGCGAATACGCTTAACACAAAGCCCGAACAATCAGCTCCATTTGTCAAGCTTGTACCACCCCATACATACGGATTCCCGACAAACTGCAATGCATAGTTACATATATCGCTTCGTCCAGTACCATCGCTCTCGGCTACTACTGTTGGTGTATCCTGTGATTGTGCCTCGATGTCGTCCACATTGCCGCTAGATACTACAGTTCTCTCTATTGTCTGTCGTCTCTCTGCTTCTGATATAGCAGTTTTTTCTTGATATTCTATCACCACATAATCTTTAGATACAAAGCCTTGATATCTGTCAGTATCTATTTCCACCCAATCTTGGGCCTCTTCTACTACATCAAAAGTGCTATCTTGAGCTAATAAATCTAAGCACTTTGATTCCACTGATTCTTCTGCACGGAGTTTCAATGTATCTGCCTTAACTATAACCTGTCGCTCTAGATGTTCCTCTGCATAGGCTTCAGCGTCATCACCTGTTAATATGTAGGTATTATTAACATAGCCTGTTACATCTCCTGATGTAATCTTAGTCCATTCTTCACCTTTTTCTAGTATAATTCCTACTCCACATGCTGGCAAAGTGCCAATTCTTTTAGAATTTACATCTGCTTCTTCCCTAATGTTAAGAGAGCCTTCCACATTCGCTATAAGCTTACCATCAAATTGAGAAGTATTTTCCTTATCAGTATTATCTCTAGTGTCTATATCTGTATCATTAGTATCTTCTGTATCTTCATTTGTATTTGTTTTGTTGCCCACTGTAGCTGGCGCAGTTATGGATACGGCTTCTGCCGAAGACACTTCACTAGAACTATCTCCCTCTTTTGCCATAGAATTAAATCCCGTCATTAGCATTCCACTTGCCAACATAAATGTTGTAACTGCATATTTTGTCTTTCTCATAAATCAGCCTCCTTAACTTGTTACAAAATTGTTACATCTATGTTACAAACTCATTGTATCAGTGTTATGCCAACGTGTCAATAATATAATTCTTAACATTTGCTTAACAAGGTTTTCCTTTATTTTCCGTGCTCTTTCGACTTTCCATTGGTTATCAGTAAATGTTACATAATTGTTACATAATATTTTACAAATTATATCTAATGCTGTTATACTCTATAAGCTCCGTTTATCAGACTGCCAAAGTAAAAAGCACAGGATATGTATATTCTCTATACATATCCTGTGCTTATATCATTTTCTTTTTTATATTTACAAGCTATTAGTAGCTAGATATTCTCCTTGCACAGCATGGTGTTCTATAACCAACGCTAGATATCTTAATACCAGTCTTAGCTGAGCTAGCGTGAACCACCTGTCCATTTCCTATATACATAGTTACATGACTTATACTACCATTGCTTCCCTTGTAGAACAACAAGTCTCCTGGTTTCAAATTGCTTATGGATACAGCTTTACCATAATTTGATTGAGATGCTGCTGAGTGAGGTAAACTATAACCAAACTTAGCGTAAACCCTCATCGTAAATCCTGAACAGTCTGCTCCATTGGTTAAGCTTGCTCCGCCCCATACATATGGATTACCTACAAATTGAACTGCATACCGACATATATCCTGACGTCCCGCTGCTGCTTTGGCTGCTGCCGCCGCTGCCGCTTCTTCCGCCTCACGTCTAGCAATTGCTTCTTCTTCTTCACGAGATATAGCTACATCGAGCACAAATGATATATTTACATATTCCTTAGATACACAGCCTTCCAAACCTTCTCCTACTTTAACCTGTGCCCAATCTTCATATTCTTCCTTAACTGGATAACTATCTCCTTCTGGAATCATAGATACACAAGCTGAATTAATATCCTGAGTTTCTCTAACCTTCAAGGTCTGTGTTGTAACTGTAGCTATCTTATCTAAATGATCTTCTGCATATGTTCCCGCTTCATCACCTGTAAGTAAATACTCATTCTTTACATATCCCACTACATCTCCAGATTCTATCTTAGTCCACTCTGGTCCACGTTCTACAATACGTCCTGTAGCTCCTGCCGGAAGCTTACCTAACCTCTCTCCATCTTCTTGTGCTGTAGCTCTAATATTAATAGATGTATCTACATTAGATATAGCCTGACCTATAAACTGAGGGTATTTAACCACCTCTTCTACATCTCTTTGTGAACCCTCGGAGACTGCTATGGATACATCTTGCATAACTTCATCTATAGTATCTTGTATATATACACTAGTATCTTCTGGAAGTACAAGAATTCTAGCAGTAGCACCTTCTGTCTGTACATATGCATCTAGGGAACTCGTTATATCTACTGTCACGTCTGTTCCTTCCTTATCAGATTCACTACCTTCTATCAATGCTGCCGCAGATACCTGTTGCCCATGTAATGAAATTCCAAGTAAAACAAGTGTACACATAACACCATATTTTATCTTCTTCATAATATTCCTCCATTTATATAAAATAAATCCTTATATTCTTAAAAAATAGTAGGTTTAATTATATCAAAGCCCCTTATAAATGTCAACGAAGCTGCTTATAGTCTGCCAATAGCGTAATATGTCCATAAAAAAAGGGTATCCGAAGATACCCTTATTATATTCTATTAGCCTACACGTCTTGCTGTAATTATTGGTTTATAATTAGCATTAGATATTTTAATACCGGTCTTAGCTGAACTAGCATGCACTATCTGACCACCGCCAATATATATAGCCACATGACCACTATAGCATAGTATATCACCTGGTTGCAACGAATCTGTACTTACTCCTGTACCAACACCTTGTAAAGCTGATGATGAATGAGGTAAGCGGTAACCGAAGTTTGCATATACACTCATAACAAATCCCGAACAATCAGCTCCATCAGTTAAACTTGTTCCACCATATACATATGGATTGCCAACAAACTGTAATGCATAATTAGCTATATCTGATCTTCCACCTGAACCACTATCTGCTACTACTGTACTTCCACTTGATGAACCACCGCTTGAACTATTAGTTTTCTTAGTAGTTTTCTTCTTTTTAGTAGACTTATTAGCTTCTGCTTTCTTAGCAGCTTCAGCTTCCTCTGCTGCTTTTCTAGCCTCTTCTGCTGCTGCCGCTTCCTCTGCCTCTCTCTTAGCTATAGCTTCTTCCTCTTCCTTGGAAATAGCATTGGTCAAAGCAAACGATACATTTACATAATCTTCTGATACATAACCTGTCGTATTCTCATCTAATTGAACCTGTGCCCAACCATTCTCTTCTGATTTAACTTGATATTCGTCACCTGCTGCTACCATAGTAACACAAGTAGAAGTCTCATCTTGGTTCTCTCTAACCTTTAGTGTTTCTGTAGTTACTATAGCTACCTTAGTACAATGCGCTTCTGCATATTCACCTGCTGCATCGCCTGTAACTACAAAGTCATTCTTGACGTAACCTACTACAGAACCCGACTGAATCTTAGTCCATTGGTCGCCACGTTCTATTATAACTGCGGAAGCTCCAGCTGGTAATTTACCTAATCTCTCTGATTCTTCATTAGCCTCTGCTCTTATATTCAAAGATTCCTCTACATTAGGAATAAGTATACCTATAAATTGTGGATACTTAACTAACGTGTCCGTCTTTGCTTCTGTATCTACAGCATTAGTATCTGTAGTACTTGTATCTACTGT
>CAZOUU010000102.1:0-5043 GCA_964583045.1 uncultured Lachnospiraceae bacterium
TACTATAAAGCCTCTTGATGAGGATATTATTGTAGAAGCAGCTAAGAATACTAAAAAGGTTATTACGGTAGAAGAACATTCAGTTATCGGTGGACTTGGTAGTGCGGTATGTGATGCATTATGCGCTAAATACCCGACTACAGTCCAAAAGATTGGTATGTATGATATGTATGGTGAATCAGGACCAGCAGTTCAACTACTTAAGAAATACAAATTAGATGCTGAGGGCATATATGAACAGATAAAGTCAGCTATGTAAATTAGGTATTAGACTAAAGTGTACTTGTTGTTGCAAGTACACTTTTTTACTAACAATTATCTATATAATGATATTAATAAAGTAGGAGTCAATATGGACAAAGTAGAAGGCGTAAAAAAGGAAAAAACGCTATATACAGATGAAGAACAAAGAATTAGAGATATAGAGAGAAGTATTATAAAGACATACCGTAAGTCTATATGGAGAAAATTTGTAAAGGGTGTAAAGGATTATGAATTAATTAAACCTGATGATAATATAGCTGTATGTATATCGGGCGGTAAAGATTCTATGCTGCTGGCAAAGCTTATGCAGGAATTATTAAGGCATGGAGAGTTTGAATTTGGATTAAAGTTCTTGGTTATGGATCCTGGTTATAATGAGGCTAATAGAAAACAAATAGAGAATAATGCCAAGCTGCTAGGCATACCTGTTCACATATTTGAGACAAATATATTTAATGCAGTTGTAGATATAGAGGATTCACCTTGTTATCTATGTGCCAGAATGAGACGAGGATATTTGTATAGATATGCTAAAGAATTAGGTTGTAATAAGATAGCACTAGGACATCATTTTGACGATGTAGTAGAAACGACTCTTATGGGTATGTTTTATGGTGGACAGGTTCAGACTATGATGCCTAAGCTTCATAGCACTAATTTTTCAGGAATGGAACTTATTAGACCTATGTATCTAGTGGAAGAGGCAGCAATTATTAAGTGGAGAGAACATAATAATCTTAAGTTTATTCAATGCGCATGTAGATTTACAGAAAACATAGAGACACATGATAGTGGTGCTAGCACTTCTAAGAGACAAGAGATGAAGGAATTGATAAAGAAATATAAAGAAATCAATCCTAATATAGATAAAAATATATTTAAGAGTGTTCATAATATTAACCTTAGAACAATTATTGGTTACCATACAGAAGAAATGGAATATAATTTTCTAGATGACTATGATGAGAGAGGTAAAAAAGATGGAGATTAAAGACATACCTTATATAGATATGCATTGTGATACATTGCAGATGTATATAGATCTTAATAATAAGCAGGACTTAAAAAGTAATACATATCATATAGATATAGATAAGCTTAAAAAAGGTAATAATATGCTACAGTTTTTTGCTGTATTTATGACAAAGTATGAGCTGTATGAGCAGGCAGGACTTAAGCTAGAACACTTCAAGGATGATGATGTGGTTAGTAGACTATTAGGTGGATTTTGCAAGGATATGTATACTTATAGTAAGGATATAGGCTGGGTATACAGTTATCAGGATATAATCGATAACAGAAATAAGAATAAGCTATCCGCTTTGCTATCTCTAGAAGATGGCAGGATGATGAATAAGGATTTGGATAACCTTAGACGATACTATGATATGGGATTTAGAAGTATAGGACTTACTTGGAATTATGAAAACAGTATAGGATATCCTAATTCATTAGATAACGTCGTTATGGAAAAGGGATTGACGGAATTTGGACATTTGCTGGTAGAATATATGCAGGATGTGGGTATGCTTGTGGATGTGTCTCATCTATCGGATGGAGGATTTAGGGAAGTACTAGAGATAAGTAAAAAGACCAAGATACCTTTTGTGGCAAGCCATAGTAACTGTAGAGCTATAAGTGGTTCGCCTAGAAATCTAACAGATGATATGATTAAGGCTTTAGGTAATACAGGTGGAGTAATGGGAATTAATTTTTATCCTGTATTTTTAGATAATGATAGATATAAGGAAGCTAACATAAATCATCTATCTAAAGTGGATGATATGGTAAAACATATGCTGCATATAAAGGATATAGCTGGAGCTGAGGTCATAGCTATAGGAACGGATTTTGATGGCTGTGATGGCACCTTTGAGATAGAGGATGCAAGCCATATGCAGATTTTATTTGACAGGATGCTTAAGGCAGGATTTACAACTGAGGAGATAGAGAAAGCGGCATATAAGAATGTACTAAGAGTTCTTCAGGCTGTACTCTAATAGATAAATGTAATTAACTTATTTGCAAAGCTTGATAGGTAGTGTATAATATAAACAAGTGTGATAGGAGAGTGAAAATATGTGTGATAATTTTAATATGAACTTGCCAGGCTTAGTAAATGCTATAACAGCTAACTATGGTGAAGAAGAGATATTTTTAGCAAAAGATAATTTAAGAGTTCCATCTAGAAAGGCAATAATAGAACTATTAGAGGAATATAGAAAACTTATGTTTCCAGGATATTTTGGCTCTGAACATATAGATTCTACAAATGCAAATTATTTCGTAGGTCATGTGCTTACTAAGATTAATAATATCATGCTTGAACAACTAGAATTAGCTATGTCGTATGCCAATGGTGGATATGATGAATGCTTTTGTGACAGACTAGGTAATGTATGTGTAGATATACTTAATGAGATACCTAATATACAAAAGATGTTATTGTTAGATGTCGAAGCCGCCTATGAGGGAGATCCAGCAGCACAAAGCAAAGAACAGGTAGTCTTTTCTTATCCAGGACTATATGCTATATTCGTATATCGTATAGCTCATGAATTTTATGTAAGAGATATACCTTATATTCCTAGGGTTATGACAGAATATGCTCATAGTAAGACTGGAATAGATATAAATGCTGGTGCGACTATAGGTGAATTTTTCTTTATAGATCATGGTACAGGTGTAGTTATAGGTGAGACAACAGTTATAGGAAATAGAGTAAAGATATATCAAGGAGTTACGTTAGGCGCATTATCGACTAGAGGTGGGGTAAGTCTTGCGGGAACGAAGAGACATCCTACTATAGAAGATGATGTTACTATATATTCTGGCGCGACTATTCTTGGTGGAGAGACAGTTATAGGTAAGGAATCAGTTATAGGTGGTAATTCATTTATAACAGAATCTGTACAGGCTGGTACTAGAGTATCCATTAAGAAACCAGAACATAATTTTAAAAACAATATGGAGGTATAGGAATTATGGCAGATTTAAAAGGAACAAAAACACAAGCTAACTTAATGACAGCATTTGCAGGTGAAAGCCAAGCAAGGAATAAGTATACTTACTATGCAAGCAAAGCTAAAAAGGATGGCTACAATCAGATAGCAGAGATATTTTTAGAGACGGCAAATAATGAGAAAGAGCATGCAAAGATATGGTTCAAATTATTAAATGGTGGAAGTATTAAAGATACAGTAGCTAACTTAAATGATGCTGCTGATGGTGAGAACTATGAGTGGACTGAGATGTATGATGTATTTGCTAAAGAAGCTAGAGAAGAAGGCTTTGAGGATATAGCATTATTATTCGAGGAAGTTGGTAAGATAGAGAAGGAACATGAAGAACGATACAGAAAGCTATTAGCTAATGTAGAGAATGGATTGGTATTCTCTAAGGATGGAGATACAGTATGGGTATGTGCTAACTGCGGACATATACATGTGGGTCCTAAAGCTCCAGAGGTATGTCCAGTATGTAATCACCCACAAAGCTACTTTGAAGAAAAGGCTACAAATTACTAAAATAGATATTACAAGAAATTTACAATATTTTGTATAGAGCTTTACTATGCCTTGATACTATATATATGAGCTTAAAACTTTTTAGGAACATATATATAGTGGGAGGCATATTATGAAAAGTGATAACGCAATAATTAATAGTAAATGGTTTATAACTAAATATTTTTTGATATTTTTTATAATAGGTGCTATAATAGGCAAGGTTGTAGCATTGATAGGTAATTTTGATATGGGTGACATAATAATTATGCTTATATGCGGATTGTATCTGGGTATATTTGTAGGCATATATGGAGGCATTATGTACCTATACAGAGAGACCTAATGTACTATATAAGGAGGTAAAAACATGGTAGAGATGAAAGTGTTAATTGATTCAGTAGAGAAAGTTAAAGAATTTGTAAATATCACATGTAAGGCAAATGTAGACATAGACATAGTTTCTGGACGTTATGTAATAGATGGTAAGTCTATAATGGGTATTTTCAGTTTGAATTTATCTGAACCTATGGAATTAAATATTCATACAGAAGATGATGCAGATTCTATAGTTTCTGAATTAAAGAAATTTGAGGCATAGCAGACATATTTTTTGATAATGCGTAGGTGCGCATTGTTATAAAATAAGGGTATGCCCCTTTTTTTTACCTAAAATACCATGAAGGTGTGGATGAAAGAAGAAGATATATTAAAGTCAAGACTAAAAGATTTAGCTACAAAAGCTTATAATACTAATTCCTATATGTATTCTAATTTTCTTAACTTAAGTGAGATAGATGAGTTTCTAAGGATTAAATCAGAGATAGATTTTATACAATCAGATATGTATGGCGGACATCCGTCTTGTGAACGTCAGGTAGTAAGATTTGGTTCCGAGGAGGAGTTTGGATATAATAGCACCTATCCAATTACCACAATAAAGGTTAGCCCATTAATAGAAAAGTTTGCTGATAATTTAAATCATAGAGACTTCTTAGGTGCAATTCTTAATTTGGGAATAGAAAGAGATGTAATAGGTGATATAAAGATAGTAGATAATACAGGATATATATATTGTTTGGATAAGATAGCTCAGTATATATTAGATAATCTGACTAAGATAAAGCACACTCATATAAAGTGTGAGATAGTAGAGACAGAGGTGGATAGTGGAGAAAATGCCTTTGAAGATATATCTGCTATTGTGGCATCCTTAAGATTAGATGTGGTTATAGCGGCCTGTGCAGACCCACAATTCGGTTACAATGTAAAA
>CAZOUU010000102.1:5053-6022 GCA_964583045.1 uncultured Lachnospiraceae bacterium
GCGGCCATAACCAAGCTATCTAGAAAACAGGTATTAGAGCAATTTCATGATAGAAAAATATATATTAATAATAAGCTGACTACCAATAATAGTTATATATTAAAGGATGATGATATAGTAGTGATTCGTGGATATGGTAAATATATATTCGATACAAATCTTGGACAGACTAGGAAAAATAAGTATCATATAAATATAAAAAAATATATATAATAATATAAACGGTTTTGCCCAACCTTTATGGTAATCAGGTTAATGGTTGGAGCAAGTATGAAAAAGAAAAACTAAACATACTTACCATTCCTTACTCTTTAATAATTATATCAAATATAGACTTTTTGTTTTTTTTCGTAGAAATGCATTATTGATAAAAAAGCGCTTGACAAAATCGTATTATAATGTATTATTGTACTAAATAAGTAATACAATAATGCAGATAGAAAGAAGGTGAACTATGAATTGGATATTTAATGATGATTCTCCTATATATCTTCAGATAATGGAGATTATTAAAAGGGAAATTGCGATAGGTAATCTAGAGGAAGGTAATAAGATGCCCCCTGTTAGAGAGATGGCCTTAGAAGCTGGGGTTAATCCTAATACTATGCAGAAGGCTATGGCAGAGCTTGAAAGAGAAGGCCTATTATGCTCTAAAAGAACCTCAGGGCGATTTGTCGCAGGTAGTAAAGAGGAAGGAGCAAATCTTAAGGCAAATCTTAGCGAAAAGTATATGCTGGAATTTACAAATAATATGAAAAACATAGGTTACAGTCCAGAAAGCATATTAGAAACATATAAAGAATATATAGAGAATTTATAAGGAAAATAGGGAGGAATATATATGGAAGCTTTAATTAAATGCTCAGGAGTTAATAAGAGCTATGGTAAAAAACATGTGTTAAAAGACTTTGAGGTAGATATAAAGGCAGGTCAGATAGTAGGTCTATTGGGTCCTAATGGAAGCGGTAA
>CAZOUU010000103.1:0-5984 GCA_964583045.1 uncultured Lachnospiraceae bacterium
CTGCATCATTCTTAAGAACACTAGCTACTTCCGATACATTACTTATATTGGCATATAGCTTAATCTCCTTACCATCTAAGGTAATACTAGGTTTACCACTTAACTGCTGCAATAGCTTTCTTGCCTCCATATCTTCTTGTTGTCTCTTAGCTAACTCCATCAGTGTCTTCTCGTCTGGCTCTATATATAATATGCCATTATGTCCATCCACAATAGCCATTTTCCCATTCCATTCCTCTTTTATATCTACTCCTATAAGAGCTGGTATATTCATAGTTCTGGCAAGTATAGCTGTATGAGAATTAGCTGAACCCAATCTAGTAACAAAGGCTAACAGACATTTCTTATCCATCTGAACCGTCTCGCTCGGTGCCAAATCCTCAGCAACCACGATGACTGGCTCTGTTCCTATATTTCCACCCTTATCTCCACCAGTGAGGGCTGAGATGACTCTCTCAGAAATATCTTTAACATCTATAGATCTTGCTTTGAAATATTCATCCTCCATACCTGCAAACATAGTTGCAAAATTATCACCTGTAGTTGCAACAGCATACTCTGCATTAACTCCCTGTGACTTAATCATATTATATACAGAGTCATTATAATCATCATCCTCAAGCATCATAGCATGTACATTAAATATCTCTGCATTGTCCTCACCTACTTCTTTAACAGCCTTCTCATATAAAGCATTAAGCTCTTCTATAGCTTGTTCTTTAGCAGCATCATATCTTAGCGTCTCTGCATCTATATCATCAATCTTTACTCTCTTTACCTGTTGCTCACCCTTAGAATAAAAATGTATTTTTCCAATTGAAATTCCACCAAATATTGATTTTCCTTCTATCTTTTCCATATAAATTACCTCCTACCCCTTTCATTATTTTACTTATTAAAAAAGACCAAAATCGTTAAAACATTATTATGTCTTAAAAGATTCTGGTCTTGCCTGCCTAACAGTCACAATCCATACACTACATATTACATCTTGTTATTCTTCTAAGATGTACTGTTAAATACATCATCTCTTCTTCTGATATAGTATGCTCGAATTTCTTCTTAATATACTCTGATATAAGCTCGGCACATCTATAGTCTTTAAAATACCTTTGTTTAACCATCATCTGAAACTGCTCATCATCATCTGCAATGCACTGTTTCTTGATTATTCTCTGCCCTAGAAACTTAATGTGGGTAACAAATCTATCATAATCCAAGCTGTTAACCTCTAAATCCAGATTATAATAATCCTTGATAATAGTTATAATATCTTGTATAAACTCTGTTATATCCATCATCTGACTCATATTCATTATACTCTTATTCTGGACTATGTAATAATACTTCTATATCATTATATCCATAATGCATCATCTCTCTATTAATCTCTAGCTTAATCTCTTCTGGTGCATCTAGCTCTACTATCTTATATAGATCCTTTACATATCCAACCCATCTGTCATAAATAGCTGTCTTTATAACCACTCTTCTAGCCTTATCAGCTTCTGTAAGTCCAGCATATTCATCAGAATCAAGATCTGGCTTATAAACCTCTGCATCCTTATCATCCACTAATGCATTCTTCTGATTAATAGCTCTCTCTTCTCTATCCTCGCTATTGTAAGTAATAGCCTGATTATCAATATCATCTACCTCAGCAGCCGACATATCCGAAGTCAACACCTCTGTACCAGCATCTGAATCTTCTTCTGCCTCTTCAAAGTCTACTGTAGGTATCTCTTTATCTTCTGCAACCTCTTCCGACTTCTCTTCCTCAAACAAACCTACACCATAAGACAAGCTAGTTAATTCTTCTGTACGCACAAGTCCACAGTCATACATCTCAGTAATTAAATCCATAACACAATCATTAGCATTAGCAAAATAATTATACAAAGCACTCTTTTCTATTTCACTCTCGCAATTAGCTGCATCCTCTAGATTATACCAATAATACTTAGCCTCTGGGGCAAGCACCTTAGCTTCTTTAACCATCTTCTCTTTCTTCTTCTTTATCTTTTCCTCTTGAACTACTCTCTTTTTATCTACATTATTAGTACATATCTTTATAGTCCAAAGTACAAGATATACAAAAGCCACTATAAGTATTGCAATTACTATAGCGTATATTAAAGTACTCGTCATAATAAATATCCTCATCTTTCTTGTTTAATAAAAATCTCTATAAATTATACATCATTATCTCTGTAGATTCAATTCCTTTATTATCTGCTTGTATATTTATTTATCCACACATATATATCCTTGTAAATTTGTATTTTATTCTTTTCATTTAGTAATTCATGTCTACAGTTTTTATATAGCTTCAATCTAGCATTAACTCCATGCTGACGTAAGGTAGTATATAATCTACGCACTCCTTTACCATATTTACCTACAGGATCTTCTTCTCCAGACATAATCAATATAGGAAGTTCTTTATTGATAGTACCTATATTATCTGAATCATTAACTTCTAAAAGACCGTCAAACATATCTATAAAAGCTCCTACGGTAATTATAAATGAACACAGCTTATCCTTATTAAATTGCCTTACTATATCTAAATCTCTAGTAAGCCAAGCATTGTGAACTTCATTCTCATACCGCTTATTAAATCCGTGCACAGCTATACCATATAGTAAATCACTTCTATAGCGTTTACCTCGAAGCAGTGCTGTTATCTTAGCTAGTGCCCTAGCTATGTGAAGCTCGAAATCACTATAATTCATAGTTCCCATCAATATAACACCATCTATATCATCCTTAAATCTAACTATATATTCTCTAGCTAGTAAGGAGCCGAAGCTGTGTCCTAGTATAAAATAAGGCAAATCTGGATAATCCTTTTTAATAATAACCTTTAATTTAAATATATCTGAAACTAACTTACCATTACCTGCCCAATCCGCAAAATATCCGTAATCATCAGGCTGTTTTGCAGTGAACCCATGTCCTAATAAATCATGACCAACTACTAACACACCATTTTCAGCTAGAAATCTAGCAAATCCATCATAGCGTTCTATATAGTCATTCAGGCCATGGCATATCTGTACAACTGCCTTTATATCCCCTTCTGGAATCCACTTGACCGCATACACATCTATATCACTAGCGTTTGACTTAAATGTAAAATTTACTTTGTTTACCATAATAGTCACTCCATCATCTTATAGAAAATTCAGCTTTACCTGTTAAATTAGATTAATTAAGGGCAGACACAATGCCTGCCCCCTGTATACTATCTAATTATATGTAAAAACTATTTACCTAATTCTTCTGCGCCCTTAAGTTCATCTAATTCTGTACCTGTAACCTTATTACTAATGCCTGTCTTATTCTTTATATTATCACTAATACCTTTAACTTTACCAGATGGCTCATAAGCATCTTCCTCAAACAAAAACTTATGTAATAGTACTACGTTATTCTCTAGGTCTGAAGGAATAAGTACACTACCTGAACCCTTAACACTTCCTGGTGTAAAGTTATATGGGAAACCGCTTGTATCGCCTAATTTATATTTGAATAATGCAGTTGCTAATTCAATAGCCTGCTCTTTTGTAATACTAGTACTAATCTGTGGAAATACTGTCTCAATTATCTTATTAATAGTAGATAAATCTGACTGCTTAGCTTCTGATATCATAGAGCTAATGACTTCTCTTTGTCTCTCAGTACGAGTTATATCTCCTTGACCTGTACTTCTTATTCTAGCATATGCTGTAGCTTGTGAACCATTAAGATGTAATGCTCCAGTCTCATATACTCCATTGGACTTAATACCTGTAGATTCTTGTTGCTCAAGTAATGCCATATTAAGAGTATCTAACTCGTTAGACTCTACATTAACATCTACACCACCCAAAGCATCTATAGCATTAGTAATAGCCTTCCAATCTACTGTAGCATACTCTGTAATATTAAGATCTAAGTTTCTATTTAATGTATCAATAGCGCCCTTAGGTCCTCCTAAAAAGTAAGCTGCATTAGCTTTGCTATATTCATCAGAATTACCTGCCGCTATCTCTAAATAGGTATCTCTATATACTGATACCATCTTCACTTCCTTGGTCTTATCATTAATACTGGCAACTATAATACAATCGCTATGAGTACCTTTACCAAAGTAACCTGTCTGTCTACTATCCACACCAAAAAGTGCTATATTCGTATAATTATCTATAGACTCACTTACTATCTCATTCATCTCTATATCTTCTGCTGGTATATCATCAACAACCATATTGTCATAGCTATGATTAAAATACCACACTCCATAACCTACAACTAAAGCAAGCATTACGATAGTCTCAGCTAGCAAGGTTATAAGTAGTTTCTTATTACGGGCTTTACGTATCTGCTTCTTAGTCATTCTTCTATCCTGTGTATTCATATATTCCCTTTCCTTTTTCATCATTTATTTACCCCAAGAAAAATTGTAATCTCCTTAAAATGTACTCATAATATAATATCAAAGATTCGAGAAAATCACAACCATATATTATTAAAAATATATTAATATTTTGTTACAGTTCTTCATAATCTATTAATTGACATGGTTTTTTAAAACATATATACTGTAATTTGATTATGTAATGGGAGGCAAACGCATTGTTAACTAGAGAAATAAATAAAAAAATCAATTTTGATAGTGTATCAGTAGTTATGCCCGCCTATAATGAAGGTATTAGAATATGTGATAATATATTAGCTGTTGATAAAGAATTATCATCATATCTTACAGACTATGAAATTATATGCGTTAATGATGGCAGTGCTGATAACACTCTCTATGAGATGAATGTAGCTGCTGATTCTAATACTCATATTCATATAATTACATATAATAATAACGCTGGTAAAGGTCATGCAGTTAAGACAGGTATTGCTGCTGCCACTAAGACCTACACGGTATTTATCGATTCTGATTTAGATATAAGTGCCGACCATATTAAGCCTTTTTTACAGGAGCTTATTATGCAGGATGCTGACATAGCCATAGGTTCTAAGATGCACAAGGATTCTGTTATTGATTATCCTCTATCCAGACGAATATTAAGCTGGGGCTATTGCACTTTTTTACATATGGTATTCAGGCTTAGACTTAAGGATACACAGACTGGTATCAAGGTATACAAGACCTCTGTTATACAACCTATCGCTGCTAATACCATTACTGAGGATTTTGCCTTTGATATAGAGATGTTACTTAGAGCACAAAACCAGCACGCTAAGATTATCGAATTGCCTATTACATTAGTATTTACTAGAGGCAAGCAAAATGGTCTTAATCGTATCAAATTTAAAAACATATTTCATATGTTTACAAATACTTTGGCTGTCAAAAAAAGAATTAGTAAAAGCATAAAATAATCCAGTAGCAACTACTGGATTATTTTATATCTATAAATCTTCTACTCTTTCCTCTAGAAATAATTTTCTCGAACAAAAATTCCACGCTGTAACCACATTACTAGCAACTATTTTAGCTAACATATAATGCCAATGGAAGCTCTCAACAAAGCTCTGCATAACATATTGGTTAATAATTAGTCCAACCACGCTAAGTAACAAAAACACTAAAAATTGTCTTCTCTTACTCATATCACGTCTGCCCTTGAATACATATCTCATGCTAAGTATGTAGTTATATATAAGTGCTACAGTAAAGGCTATAAAGGATGCCATAAGGTAACCAAAATCACAATATTCCTTTAATATCCATAACACCGCATAATCAATTACAAAAGAAGATACTCCTACTAACATAAATTTAAGCATCTGTGCATATAAACTTTTCATCCCAACCTCCAGCTAGTGTAAGAATATCCCATGTACACTAGTCTTCATCCTCAGTGCCTAAAGCTTGTGCTTTTTTTATCTCATCTACTATATATGCTGGTTTATTTCTAACCTCATCAAACATTTCTTGAAATGCTGGTCTGTGTTCCATATCTTTTGCACTTATTCCAGCA
>CAZOUU010000104.1:0-3402 GCA_964583045.1 uncultured Lachnospiraceae bacterium
TACGGAAGCTTTGTGCAATCAATGCACTTAACTTTTATATCACCTTATGCATGGCATTTCTTGCGATGATCTCAATGGAATCAGAAACAAATGCCCTTAAGGTTTCCATCATAAAGACAGCAGATCCTATAAAGGAAAAAGTTTTCTTCTGCTATTACCGACTGGCAAAAGGTATCTCAGGCATACTTTCCTATGCAAAAGAGGGCGTCAGGCTCTGGTTTCGGACAAAACGTCCAGCATACCGTCAACTCTGCCTTAAGCTAGTCGCTTAAATAGATAAAAGAATAGTTCTCCCAAAGTCCGGTTCCGGCGGGGCTTATTTAAGTGCTTCTACTTTTAATACTGTCAATCTTTTTCATTCAAAAAACGGCAGATTGGTACTTTGAAGAAATCTATTTACTTTGAAATTACAATTTACGGAAACTCAAGATATATTTTTGTATACTATATTCTCTATTGTATTACATATATCCTCTGTGGATTCTTTATAACATTTAATATATCTTTTAGAATGTCCCGTATAATACTCTTTATCCCCTAACATAACCCTTTCCTCGAACAAAACCGACAAAGTGGCTCCTACAAAGCTAGCTTCGTAAGCAGCTTTATTATTCTTACTTAATTCTAGCAGCACTTCGCTTCTTTCGTTTTTAATATTCTCAGGAACTTGGTTTTCCAGTTTTTCTGCTACAGTACCTTTTCGCACCGAATATTTAAATATATGCATCTCATATAGGTTGAGCCTCTTAAGATGAGCTAGCGTGTCCTCAAATTCTTCTTTCGTCTCTCCCGGAAAGCCTACTATAATATCTGTTGTAAGAGCTGGTCTGTCATAATATTTTCTAAGCAGCTTACACCCCTCTTCATATTCCTCTATAGTATATTTTCTGTTCATTCTAGCTAGAGTTTTATTACAGCCGCTTTGTAAGGATAGATGAAAATGTGGGCATACCTTTTCTAACTTACTTATAGTACTTACAAATTCCTCTGTAATTATTCTTGGTTCTAACGAGCCTAATCTAATTCTTTCTAAGCCCGAAATCTCTGCCACCTTACATATAAGCTTTAACAGATTCATATCTTCTTCCATATCTATACCGTAAGAGGATATATGAATACCTGTAAATACTATTTCCTTTATACCGTTTTTCACCAGCTGTTCTATCTCACAGATTATATCTTCACATAGCCTACTGCGAACTCTTCCTCTTACATATGGGATAATGCAATAGGAACAGAATTGATTACAGCCATCTTGTATCTTCACATAAGCTCTGGTATGAGATTCTATGTTTGTTATATGGAAGGTCTCATAGTCTTTTTCTTCATTAATATCTGAATAATTGTCTTCTACCTTATGTTTACTAGTATATTCTTCTATAATATGAAGTATGTTTACTTTTTTATTATTGCCTACTACTATATCTATTTTTTCATCCTTTTCTAGTTCTTCTCTGGCAGCATTTACATAGCAGCCTACAGCTATTACTATAGCCTTTTCGTTATTACGTCTCATTCTATGTAACATCTGTCTGGACTTTTTCTCTGCCATATTGGTAACACTACAGGTATTTATAATATATATGTCTGCGACATCTTGAGCAGCTACTAAATCATAACCGTTATTTTCTAGTATTTCTCCCATGGCATCTGATTCATATTTATTAACTTTACAGCCTAATGTTACAATGGCTACCCTTCCTTTACTCATAACTAACCTTTCTATTGTGCTTCAACAGCGCTTTTTGCTATTTACACATCTTACTATTTTCTTTTTTAGGTACTTTGTATATTGACTTTTATTTTTGTAAAAGGTACTATTAAGAAAACCAATTACAAGGAGGATTTTCACATGAAAACTGTTAACATTTCATTAAATTCAATTGATAAGGTAAAAAGCTTCGTAAATGACATCACTAAATTCGATGCAGAGTTTGATTTAATATCTGGCAGATATGTTATCGATGCTAAATCTATCATGGGGATTTTCAGTATAGATATATCTAAGCCTATCGGTCTTAATATACATGCTGAATCGGGCATAGACGAGATATTAGAAGCTCTAGCACCTTACTTAGTATAATAATATATCGCATATTTAGTTTATATCATTAAAAGGGCAGACAAGTTTATGTCTGCTCTTTTATATTATCCACTTTTATTTGTAACAATTAACTACTTCTGCAGTCTCTATTGCCTCTTTTAACATCTCGTCTATCTTTTCTGTGAGTTTTTGTTCTGATTTTTCAATCATCTCTAATTTAGGCTTAGTTACTGGGTGTTTGGCTACAAATGTAGTACAGCAGTCTTCATATGGCTGTATAGAGGTTTCATAAGTATTGATCTTCTCTGATATATCTATAATCTCCTGTTTATCCATACCTATACATGGTCTAAATATAAGCATAGAGGATATATCATCTATAACCGCTAGACTCTGCATAGTCTGGCTGGATACCTGTCCTATAGATTCTCCAGTTACAATAGCCTGACATCCATTATCCTTAGCCAACTCTTCTGCTATCTTAACCATATACCTCTTCATAATAATAGTAAGCTCTTCATGAGGACAATTATCATATATATATAACTGTATATCGGTAAAATTAACTATATGTAATCTTATAGCACCTGAATATTCTGATACCAATTTAGCTAAATCTACTACCTTTTGCTTTGCTCTCTCACTAGTATATGGTGGCGCATGAAAATATACTGCCTCTAGCTTAACTCCACGTTTTGATATCATATATGATGCAACCGGGCTATCTATACCACCTGATAAAAGTACCATAGCCTTTCCATTAGTTCCGACTGGTAATCCACCTGCTCCTGGTATAGAAACTGAATATACATATACTTGATGTCTAATCTCTACGTTTAGCATAACCTCTGGATTATGTACGTCTACCTTCATCTCTGGATAAGCCTCCAATATATCATGACCCAGTTCCTTATTAACGGACATAGAATCCATTGGATATTGTTTATCATTTCTTCTGGCATTTACCTTAAAAGTAAAGTTCTTATTATCGTAGCAATTATCTATATACTCAACTATTTGTTTTGATATAGCAGCATATTCTTTATCCTCCACGACAAGAACTGGGCATATACCATTGATACCAAATATCTTACTTAATGCAGCTACCACA
This sequence comes from uncultured Lachnospiraceae bacterium, assembly GCA_964583045.1. GTDB lineage: Bacteria > Bacillota > Clostridia > Lachnospirales > Lachnospiraceae > JAVBSN01. The sequence goes on from CAZOUU010000104.1 coordinate 3,156, forward strand.
TCCTCATAATCATAATCAGACTCTACATCTACAAATATTCGTCCGTATTCTTTTCTAACAGTAAAAGAACCATACTTTTTTAGTCGATTTCTAATCTCCTTACATAGTATATCTTCAAATATATATCTATTTTTTCCCTTGGTACCTATCTCTGCATATTTTATAAGAAATGCCTTATATTCCATATCTTTTCTCCTACTTCTTTCTGGTATACTTTCTTAAAACTGGCAGCAATTCTTCTATAGCT
>CAZOUU010000104.1:3412-5973 GCA_964583045.1 uncultured Lachnospiraceae bacterium
TTCTTCGCTATTAAAGCAAGAAAAACTAAATCTTAGGGTAGACTCTAATAAATCCTCCTCTACCTCTATAGCCTGTAGGGTTCCACTTATACTTGGATGATTTGAAGAACAGGCTGAGCCCGAGGATACATATATACCCTTATCCTCTAACGCATGAAGCAGAACCTCGCTTCTTACTCCTCTAAAGCTTATACTGGCTATGTGTGGGGCTTCTCCTGAATTACTATATACATTTTCTAACTTTGTGACCTTCTCTATAAATGTATTCTTTAGCTTAGATAGATGCTTTATCCCGTTATCAAAATCCTCATATATCAGCTTAGCTGCTAATGCCATACCCGCAACCCCAGGTACATTTTCTGTCCCTGAACGCATACCCTTTTGTTGTCCGCCACCATATATAATCGGCTTTATATTTACCTTATCTGCCACATATAATATACCAACGCCCTTAGGTCCATGTATCTTATGTCCACTGACACTAAGCATATCTATGCCCATACGTCTAGGATAGATATTGAGCTTGCCAAAGCCCTGTATGGCGTCTACGTGATATAATACATTGGGATTAATACTCTTAATGTATTTACTAATCTCTTCTACAGGCTCTATAGCACCCATCTCATTATTGACTATCATAGTAGATACAAGAATGGTATCTGGTGTCATAGCCTCTTTTAACTCCTCCATATCTATAATTCCATGTCTATCTACATTTAAAAATATAACTTCAAAGCCTTGTTCTTCTAAAAATAATAATGGATTGTATACTGATGGATGTTCTATTCTAGTCGATATAATGCGTTTGCCACTTCTTTGCCTTGCTAAGGCTCCGCCTATTAGTGCGGTGTTATTAGACTCTGTACCACCTGAGGTAAAATATATAGTCTTATTCTCTACTTTTAATATATTACTGAATATATCCTTAGCCTCTTTTATATATCTCTCTGCATCCACACCTTTTTGATGCAGTGAAGATGGATTGCCATAATCTATATCCATAACTGTATTTATCTTTTCTCTTACCTCATCAAATACCCTGGTAGTAGCGGCATTATCCAAATATACTTCCATCCTGTACTCCTTAATCTTCTTCTAATTGAAACATAATTATAGACATAATAGCCATACCGGCGGTCTCGGTTCTAAGTATCCTATGTCCTAAGGTAATGACCTTTGTATCTATACTCTCTGCCATAGCTACTTCTTCTTTTGAAAATCCACCCTCTGGTCCTATAAATATACCCAGACTCTTTTTGTTTTTTATAGCCGCTATTACTTCTTTTGAATACTCTATTCCCTCAGCAGCTTCATAGGGAATTATATTCATATCCAAGGTTTTCGCATACTCTATAGCCTGCTTGTAGGACATAACTGGTTCAACAATAGGTATAACACCTCTTTGGGATTGCTTGGCTGCCGCAAGGGCAATGGCATTAAAGCGCTCTACTTTTTTAGATGCTTTTTTATCATCTAATTTCACTATACTTCTCTTAGTCATAACTGGAACTATCTTAGTTACTCCTAGCTCCACCATTTTCTGTATAATAAATTCCATCTTATCACCTTTAGGATAACCCTGAAATAAGACCACCTTAGTGCTAAGCTCTGCCGAATTTCCCACTATATCTAATATTCGACATATAACCTTATCATTATCCATATCTGTTACAGAGCATATATATTCTTTGTCTGTTCCAGCACTGATAGTTATCTCTTCACCTATTTCAATTCTAAGCACATTCTTTATGTGATTAACATCTGTTCCTGTAATAACTATCTCTTCACCTATTATATTTTCCTGCTCTACAAAAAATCTATACATAATATTATCCCTTTAATTCTAAATGCTATCCTATAGTTTTAGGATTCTTATTTTCATATTTGTAAAAATAAAATTCCAAATCAAAATATGTATGCTCATCGCTATCAGCAGTTATACTCCAATTATCTAGCTTATCAAGGTTAGGAAAATAGGTATCTGCATCATAATTATAATTTATCTTAGTTATATGAGCTACATCACAGTACTCATATAGGGCATCATATACTGTTCCACCACCTATAATATATATATCTTCACTATTATATTTCTTAAGCTCTTCAAACAATTCCTCCGTAGAATGTACTACTATACCATCCTTTACTTTAAAGTTCTCATCTCTCGACAATATAATATTAGTTCTATTTTTAAGTGGCATTCCATTAGGAAATCCAGCTAAGGTCTTTCTTCCAAGTACCACTACATGACCAGTAGTTACCTCTCTAAAAAACTTATGATCCTCTGGTATACTAACCAACAAATCTCCTTTATTTCCAATTGCCCAATTATTATCTACTGCAACTATTAAATTCATATTATCTCCTTTTCCCTGTGCATAAATCTATATAGCTATAGGTATATTTTTAACCTGTGGTCCAGTCTCGTAGTCTTCTATTGTAAAGTCGTCTACTGTAAATTCATAGAAATCCTTTATATCTGGATTTATCTTTAGAGTAGGAGCCTTATAGGTAGGTCTTGATATAAGCTCATTTACTATATCTATATGCTTATCATATAT
>CAZOUU010000105.1:0-1346 GCA_964583045.1 uncultured Lachnospiraceae bacterium
CATCTCATTAAAGGATTCACACAGCTCACCTATCTCATCATCATTTATGACCTCTACATCCTTATCTAAATTACCCTCTTTTATATAATTAGTTCCTATCTTCAGCGCGTTAATTGGTCTAATAAATTCCCAATATACAAACCAAGATATAAACATACTAACCATAATAAGAACAGTAACTATCGATAACAGCAGATTAATAACTATCCTCTTAAACTGTGGTGCTGTCTGACTTAGACTTGATACTATATATAAATCTGCTTCTTCTCCTTTGGTATTCAGATAGGAAATCTGTCTAACAAAGGATGGATTATTACCTGATATATATACTCCTGTATTATCATCATTAAGATATTCATTATAAGCTGGCAGCTTATCCATAAATCCATCATCTAAATCATTACCATTATATATTATGGAATCCCCTACCTTGACTATAAGACTGGCATTACACTGGGTTAATTTGTTATTCATCTCTTCTAGATAAACCTTATCCTCTAGCTTCTCTGGTTCATCTGTAGCTACCATAGTTAATTGACCATATATCTCACTAGTAAGCATAGTAATAACCTGAACTGGATTAGCCAAATCGTTATAATCCTCTAATTCCACTACATCGCCATATATAGAACCCATATATTTATAACCTGCCACTCCTACTGATAGCAATATAAACACAAATGGAAGCAGCACCAGTGGAACAATTATATGTTTTAACTTTCTGCTTAACTTCATATTAACCACCTATCAAGATTACTAATACAACCGTAAATTTAACTCACCGTCTACATCATAACCTTAATTATACCATACTACTCAATATGAGTTTATAAAATTTTTATAAAATCAACCTATAGCTTCGCATATTTTGTTCCCATAAAATCAGAAATGTTGTAGTGGAACAATTATTATTACAGGATTTACAGCGTGTGCCTTCATACGCAAGAGCGCAGGTTCTTTCTTCATATATTCTATAATATATTTACTATATTTACATTTGGTAAAGTGGATAAATCTAAGAACTCAGCTTCCACCTTGACTATAGGATTAGACAAGCTCTGGCTGTTAATCATAACCACCTCTCCTGTACGTCCATCACATTTTTCATGATGCATTAAAGCTACTCGGGCTATAGTCTCATCTACGCCCTTTTCCATTAGTAATTTATAGCCTCTAGTCGTATGCTCTTTTATAGTCTTAAATTCTTGTTCTGTAAGCTTACCTGGCTTAGTGATAAGCTCTTGTGGCACCAATAATTTACCTACATCATGTAACATACCTGCCACAGTTATAACCTTAATCTCTTCCTCTGGCATACCTAGCCATTTGCCTAGTATATTAGCTAT
>CAZOUU010000105.1:1446-5926 GCA_964583045.1 uncultured Lachnospiraceae bacterium
AGCTATGACCATACCTAATCGCACATTTCGTATATCTATTCTTTCAATTTTCAATATGATCATCTCCCTCATGGCAAAATCCCTATAAGCAAAACGAAAAACCATTAACAAAATGTAATAGTTTCTCTACAAAATGTATATTATTCAACTTATGTACATATATTATAAAAAATGTGCCGCTTTTTGTCAATTAATATACCCTTTTATTTCTATGATATTCCTAGGTGTTTTCATAATTCTATTCATACTTTGGGTTGACTTAAGTAATAATATGTAGTATTCTTTTCTAGTAACTTATCCACATTATTATTTATATGGATTTTACACATATAGAATTCATTTGTATAGTGGATTATATAGAGATACTTCTCTTATTCAGAGCAGTGGAGTCATAAGGGACTTTGAAGCTGCGGCAACCCCTATTTGGGAAGGTGCCAACCTGAGCGACCAGATACGCAAGTATCATCGAGCAATAAGAGGATTTGAGCTAACAGACTTTCAAATCCGATTATTATCGGATTTTTTTATTGTAACAATAGAAGTATCTTAAATTTATATTTTAGGAGGAAGAAAATGGAGAAATTATTATTTACATCTGAGTCCGTTACTGAAGGACATCCAGATAAGATGTGCGACCAGATATCTGATGCAGTATTAGATGCTCTTCTTGCACAAGACCCTATGAGTCGTGTAGCCTGTGAAACTGCTATTACCACTGGTTTAGTATTAGTTATGGGTGAGATAACTACTAATGGCTATACCGATATCCAAAAGATAGTTAGAGAAACCATTAGAGAGATAGGTTATGACCGTGCTAAATATGGTTTTGACTGTGACACATGTGGCGTTATAGTCAGCCTAGATGAGCAATCTAGTGATATAGCTATGGGTGTTGATAAAGCATTAGAATCCAAGGAAAATACTATGTCTGATGAAGAGATAGAAGCTATAGGTGCAGGTGACCAGGGTATGATGTTTGGTTATGCTTCTAACGAGACAGATGAGTATATGCCTTACCCTATATCCCTAGCACACAAGCTATCTAGAAAGCTTACAGAAGTTCGCAAGAATGGTACATTAAAATATCTAAGACCCGATGGCAAGACCCAGGTTACAGTAGAGTACGACGAAGCCGGCAAGCCTGTTCGTCTAGATGCAGTAGTTCTATCTACACAGCATGACGAGGATGTAACCCAAGAGCAGATTCATGAAGATATTAAGAAATATGTATTTGATACTGTATTACCAACAGCTTTAATAGACGACAACACAAAATTCTTTATTAACCCAACAGGTCGTTTTGTTATAGGTGGTCCTCACGGAGATAGCGGTCTTACAGGTCGTAAGATTATAGTAGATACCTATGGCGGATATGCCCGTCACGGTGGTGGAGCATTTTCTGGTAAGGATTGTACTAAGGTGGACCGTTCAGCCGCTTATGCTGCTCGTTATGTAGCTAAGAATATCGTAGCTGCAGGTTTAGCTGACAAATGCGAGATTCAATTATCTTATGCTATCGGTGTAGCAAAGCCAACCTCTATTATGGTAGATACCTTTGGCACTGGTAAGATATCTGATAGTCAATTAGTAGATGTCATTCGTGAAAATTTCGATTTAAGACCTGCTGGAATAATCAAGATGTTAGATTTAAGAAGACCTATCTACAAACAAACAGCCGCATATGGACACTTTGGTCGTAATGACTTATCCCTTCCATGGGAGCAGCTTGATATGGTAGATACCCTTAAGAAATATCTATAATAAAGCTTTTAGAAAAAATATATAACAATAAAAGAGGTCTTGCTACTGCAAGACCTCTTTTATCGTATACTATGATTCAAATGTATTAAATCATCCAACCTTTAATTTGAATTTCTGTATATCTTTATCTGTCTCTACTAATTCTATCTGTCCACCAAGATTTCTAATCTTCTCTTCAAACTTCTCATAACCACGTTGAATATATTTTATATCTTCAACTACAGTAAATCCATCTGCTACTAAACCTGCTATAACCAAGGCTGCTCCTGCTCTTAAATCTGGTGCAACTATAGTAGCTCCAGTAAGCCTTTCAACTCCATCAATAATAGCTGTATTTCCTTCTACCTTGATGTTACCACCCATTCTTGCTAGTTCATCTACATATTTAAATCTATTCTCGAATATATTCTCTTTGATAATACTTGTTCCCCTAGATAATGCCAATGCAACAGCCATCTGTGGTTGCATATCTGTAGGGAAACCCGGGTATGGTAAAGTCTTAATCTGTGTAGATTTAAGTCTTATAGCGGCTGATACTCTAACAGAATCATCATACTCTGTAACCTGTGCTCCTACTTCTATAAGCTTAGATGTAATCGCCTCTAAATGCTTAGGTATAACATTCTTAATAAGAATATCACCCTTTGTAGCTACTGCTGCTGTCATAAATGTACCGGCTTCTATCTGATCTGGAATAATAGAATACTCTGTACCATGTAATGACTCAACACCTTTGATACGAATAATATCTGTACCAGCACCTTTGATATTAGCTCCCATACTGTTAAGGAAGTTAGCTACATCAACTATGTGTGGTTCCTTTGCTGCATTCTCTAATACCGTCTTTCCTTCAGCTAGGGCCGCTGCCATCATAATGTTAATAGTGGCACCTACACTAACTACATCTAAATATATATGATTAGCCTGAAGCTTTTCTGCTTCAACAGTAATCATACCTCTATCTACTACCACCTCTGCTCCCAATGCTTCAAAACCCTTAATATGTTGGTCTATAGGTCTGCTGCCTATATCACATCCACCTGGCAACGCTACTTGAGAACGACTATATTTACCTAATAATGCTCCTAATAAATAGTAGGATGCTCTAATTCTTCTAATATACTCATCGTCGATGCATAAATCAGAAGTATTACGAATCGCTCCACCATCTATAGAAACTGTATGTTCATCAATATATTTAACCTTTGCGCCTATACCTTGAATAGCTTGTAACAGCACTCTGGTATCTCTAACATTCGGTACATTATCTATAATACATTTATCGTCAGTCATAACAGCAGCAGCCAGTATAGCCAACGCTGCGTTCTTCGCACCTGCTATAACCACTTCACCATTAAGTGGGTTGCCACCCTTTATTACATATTGTTTCATATCTACACCTCAACCATTTTTATGCATAAATCCATAGCATACATATTAAATAATTATAACACATATACTGATTTTGTAAACCATTTCTTAATATTTTCTTAAGGCTCCAGCCTCAATCATCCTCACAATATGCACATCTGTATATTCGTTTTTCTCTGTCTTTTAATTTAAATATATGATCTATTCCCTGTTCAGTGGTGGTAATGCATCTAGGATTCTTGCACTTTACTACATTTACTATCTTTTCTGGAAGCTCTAGCTTCTTTTTCTCCACTGTAACTCCGTCTTTAATAATACTTACAGTAATATCTGGATCAATATATCCTAATACATCTAGATTAATAGAATAATCCCTATCTATTTTAATTATGTCCTTCTTGCCATTTTTGTTACTCTTTACATTCTTAATTATGGCAACCGAACAATCTAATTTGTCTAATCCTAGGAAATTATATATCTGCATACTCTTTCCTGCTGTAATATGATCTAATACAATACCATTTTGAATACTATCTATCTTCATATTAGTTCACCCCCAATAGAGTCATAATAAGTGCCATTCTCACATATTTTCCATTAAGCGCCTGTCTGAAATAACAAGCTCTAGGATCATCATCTACCTTTACATCTATCTCATTTACTCTTGGCAATGGATGTAATATAGATAAATCTGGTTTGGCATTCTTAAGTTTATTCATATCTAAGATATATGTGTCTTTTAATCTTAAATAATCTGCTTCATTGAAAAATCTCTCTCTTTGTACCCTAGTCATATACAGCACATCTAATTCTTCTATTACTTCATCTATAGTCTCTACCTGTCTAAAGGATATATTTTGCTTCTCGAAGACTTCTTCTTTTATATAATCTGGTATCTTAAGCTCTTCTGGAGATATCATAATATATGTTATGTTTTCATATCTAGATAGTGCCTTTATAAGAGAATGAACTGTACGTCCAAATTTCAAATCTCCACAAAAGCCTACTGTTATATTATCTAGTCTACCCTTTTCTCTTCTAATGGTTAATAAATCTGTAAGTGTCTGTGTAGGGTGATTATGTCCACCATCTCCTGCATTAATTACAGGCACATCTGATTTTAAGGAAGCAAAGAATGGTGCTCCTTCTTTGGGATGTCTCATAGCTATAATATCTGCATAACAAGACACCACTTTAACTGTATCTCCTACGCTCTCTCCTTTAGTGGCTGAAGACGACGCGGCAGAAGAAAAACCAAGTACATTACCACCTAATTCCATCATAGCTGCTTCGAAGCTAAGTCTGGTTCTTGTACTTGGTTCAAAAAATAAAGTGGCTAATTTCTTAC
>CAZOUU010000106.1:0-3344 GCA_964583045.1 uncultured Lachnospiraceae bacterium
CTATAAGTCTTCCATGAATAGAATAACACATAATATAAAAGATTCTTGTTCGAAAGTTTTTTCAAGGGGTGTGCAAATGCACACCCTTTTTCGTTTTTACCGTGTTCATCGTTATATTGTATCAATATCATAGTTCTAATGAATACCTATGGTCATCCTCACGCAGAGGTACTTAATGAACTTAGAAGTAAAGGGGTAAGTCTGTATAGAACAGATGAGCAGGGAACTATAGTAGCTACATCTGATGGAGATAGCATAACCTGGAATTGTTCTCATTCAGATTCTTGGATTGCTGGAGAGCCTATAGGCTCTAGTGTGGATACAAGTCAGTCAGCTATAGAAGAAACTAAGGATTATACAGCTAATGAAGAGGTTAACTATATAGTTAATACCAATACAAAGAAATTTCATATACCTTCCTGCTCAAGTGTATCAAGAATGGCAGATAAGAATAAAGCAAAATCAACTCTTACAAAGGAAGAGTTGATTAATAAGGGTTACTCACCATGTGAGAATTGTATTAGATAAGATAGTAGCTATTTATAAGGAGTTAGCATCCTTATTATTATCTGAATCTATATCATATAAAGAGTTAACTACCTTTTGCTGAAATTCTAAGCTTTTTAAATAAGCTTCAGTTGCAAAGGATATGCGGTCGTTAGTACGTGTAGTATTAGCTACTGTTGTAGCACTAGAGGCATCACTAGAGGCAGCAGTAGTATAAGTCACATCAGGAACAGAAGTACCAGAACCCATATAGCCTAACACTTTTTTGACATAATTTTGAGTCTCTGTAAAAGGTGGTATACCACCATATTTGGCTACATTTCCAGAACCTGCATTGTAAGCAGCAAGCGCAAGAGAGGTATCACCATTATACTTGTTTAATAAATCACTTAGAAGCTTGGCTCCACCCATAATAGCTTGTGCTGGGTCGTAGGCATTAGTAACTCCAAGTGAGGCAGCGGTAGAAGGCATAAGCTGCATAATTCCCTGAGCTCCAGAAGCGGAGGTAACATCTGTCTGAAAATTGGATTCAGCCTTTGCTACAGCCTCTAAAAGATTTTTAGGTACATTATATGTATTGGATGCCTTAGTAAATATAGCCTCCAAAGTAGTTGAATTACTGCTTATAGCTGTCTCGTTCTTTAATATATTATCAAAATTGGATGAATTAGAAGCAGTAGTTGCAACCTGATTATCATAGGTAGTATCATCTGCATAGCCGACTCCGTTTACATAAAACATAAGCATTCTCCTTAATCTATTATCATAAATTACTTAAATAGGTGGTTAATATATCTTTGTTTCTATACACTATTATCTAAAGTATATATGTTTATTCTACATTTTTCAACATTATTTTATGAAATGTAATGCATATGTCTATATTTGGCTATATAGCATTTACCAATAATAAAATGTACATGACTATGGAAAATTCATAGGATATAGTGTATACTAGAGGTCGAATAATATGAGAAGGAGACTTTACTGTGAGAGGTTTAGAAACTAATGTTAGAAGATTGCGTAAACAGGTTTTTGTAGAGGTAGCTAATGTAGCATTTAATTCAGAGAATGTTAATGACGATATAGAAGCTATCCCATACAAAGTTACACCGGGAGATGCTCCGCAGTATTGTGAGAGTATATATAGAGAGAGAGCTATTACTAGAGAGAGAGTTAGATTAGCTATGGGTATGTCTCTTAGACCAGAGGATAAGCCCGTACATTTAACACAGGGTCTAGATAAGAGTAATATAGACGAGAAATATTATGAACCACCACTTATGCAGGTTATCCCTTCAGCCTGTAATAGCTGTGAACATAATGTATATGAGGTAAGTAATCTATGTAAAGGCTGCGTAGCGCATCCTTGTAGTGAGGTGTGTCCAGTAGGAGCCATTAGTATGGTGGATGGTAAATCCCATATAGATCAACAAAAATGCATTAAGTGTGGCAAGTGTAAGAAAAACTGTCCTTATGACGCTATATCAAATAAGAGAAGACCTTGTGCAGATGCTTGTGGAGTAGATGCTATAGAAAGTGATTATCTAGGAAGAGCTAAGATTAACGAAGATAAATGTGTATCCTGTGGTATGTGTATGGTTAGTTGTCCTTTTGGAGCTATAGCAGATAAGTCACAGATATTCCAATTAGCCAGAGCTATGGTGTCAGGTAAAAAGATAATAGCAGCTATAGCTCCAGCCTTCGTTGGTCAATTTGGGGAATATGCTACACCAGATAAGATAAAAGCTGCTCTTATTAAATTAGGCTTTAGTGATGTATATGAAGTAGCTATAGGTGCCGATATGGGTGCTGTGGCTGAGGCAAATCATTATGTAAAGGAAGTAGTTAATGGAGAACTACCATTTTTACTTACTTCTTGTTGTACCTCTTGGGCGGCACTTGCTAGAAAGTATTTTCCAGATGTAATAGGTAGTATATCTAATGAGCTTACCCCTATGGTAGCTACTGCAAGGCTTATAAAGAAGGAACATCCAGATGCATCCGTAGTATTTATTGGACCTTGTGCTGCTAAGAAGTTAGAAGCCTCTAGAACTGATATAAGAAGTGATGTAGATTTTGTTATTACCTTTGAAGAGCTAGATGCTATGTTTATAGCTAAAGATATAGAATTTGATGATTTTAAAGTAGGAGTTCCTCTAGAAGATGCAACAGCAGCAGGACGAGGATATGCTGTAGCAGGTGGAGTTGCTAATGCCATAAAGGCTTGTGTAAATGAGTATTATCCAGAGGTAGAGGTTAAGATTGAGCATGCTGAAGGACTATCAGAATGTAGAAAGATGTTAACTCTTGCCAAGGCTGGAAGAAAAGAAGGATGCCTAATAGAAGGTATGGCATGTCCTGGTGGATGTATAGCTGGAGCTGGAACTAACATACAGATAAATAAGGCAGCAGTTGAAGTCCATAACTTTGCTAGTAATACTAGGAAAACTATACCAGATAATCCAGATATAAAGGAGAAATAGTTATGATAGAGATGTTACAGATGATTACCCCTATGACAGGAGATAGATTTAAACCTTGGCTTATTGCCATATGTATGATTGCATCTATAGTAGTGGTAGTAGGTTTAGTTGTGCTAAGCGTTAAGGGAAAAAACGATAATAAGGACCTAGAGGATAATGAGTAATTTTATATATAGTCTTAATGCTACTATGCCAGTGTTTTTGGTTATAGTATTAGGCTGGATTCTTAAGAAGCTTCACATAATTGATGATGGCTTTACAGTCTCAGCAGATAAATTAATGTTTAGAGTAGCATTACCAGTGCTACTCTTTCTAGATATAGCCACGACGGATATTAAGGAAGATTTTAAT
>CAZOUU010000106.1:3354-5917 GCA_964583045.1 uncultured Lachnospiraceae bacterium
TATCTACCATTGTATTTATAATTGTTATATGGATATTATCAGAGCTCTTTATAAAGGATAAAGCTATGTTGGGAAGCTTTGTACAAGGTTCCTTTAGAGGTAGTGCAGCTGTTTTAGGAATTGCATTTGCACAAAATATATATGGCAATTCGGGTATGGTGCCTATGATGATAGTAGCATCTGTGCCTTTATTTAATATAATGTCAGTTATAGTACTTACTAGAAGTGATGTAGATGCACATAGTAGTGCTATAGATAATATCAAAAGGACAGTAAAGGGTATCATAACTAATCCTATTATTATAGGTATAGTGTTAGGTGTTCCCTTTGCTATATTTCAGGTAAAATTCCCCACTATAATTGATAAATCCCTACATTCTATAGCGAGTATGTCCACACCTGTAGCACTAATATCTATGGGAGCTGGTTTTTCTGTTAGTATGGCTAAGCAAAAAGCCAAACCAACTATGATAGCCTCAGCAATAAAGTTGTTTGTACTTCCAGCAGTTTTATTACCGATAGCCATTATTATGGGATTTAAGGGAGAGGATTTAATCGCTATACTCATATTAGCGGGTGCTCCGTCTACCCCTAGTGGATATATTATGGCAAAGAATATGAAGAATGATTATGTACTTTCATCGGGGATTATAGTCATGACCACGTTGTTTTCATCTATAAGTATAACATTATGTATTTATATATTGAAAACTCTTAATTACATATAAAGATGCTTATAAAATGAGATTTTTACTTTACATAATTGTGGGTAAACTTAATTTTATTAGGAATTTCGGGGTTAATTGTGTATAACTTTGTGGATAATGTGGGAAAGTCTGAAAATGAGTGAGATTTTCAGACAATTTAATAAATATTTTTAAATTAATAAACAAAGGCTTGTATAGATAGTTTGACAAAGTCAAATGCTTTGTATAAAATAGAACGAAGGATTTTTAATGACAAGGTAGATAAGTAAGGGAGAGAATACTATGGACAATAGAGCAGTAAGAGGAAATGACCATACAAATTTGTTAGAGCTTGAAGAGCATATGTATCATTTAGTAGATGTAGATAAGCCTAACGTGTTCAGAAATCTATTTCCATATGATGAAGTACCAAAGATAGCCTTTAACGAAAGAATAGTACCTCATAATATGCCTAAAAATATTTGGATAACAGATACAACCTTTAGAGATGGACAACAATCAAGAGCACCATACTATACAGAACAGATAGTAACTATATATGATTATATGCATAGATTAGGTGGTCCTAATGGACTTATAAGACAGTCTGAATTTTTCTTGTACAGTAAGAAGGATAGGGATGCAGTGTATAAATGTATGGAGAGAGGCTACAGATTTCCAGAGATAACAAGCTGGATTCGTGCTAACAAGAAGGATTTTGAATTAGTTAAGGATATAGGATTAAAAGAGACAGGTATATTAGTTAGCTGCTCAGATTATCACATCTTTTATAAGATGAAGAAAACTAGAAGGCAAGCTATGGATCAATATTTAAGCGTTGTTAGAGAATGTTTAGAGACAGGAATAAGTCCTAGATGTCATTTGGAGGATATAACTCGCTCTGATATATATGGTTTTGTTATTCCATTTTGTTTAGAGCTTATGAAGCTTCAAGATGAATATGATATACCGGTTAAGATTAGAGCTTGTGATACTATGGGTTATGGAGTTAATTTTTCAGGTGCAGTTATTCCACGTTCGGTACAGGGTATATGCTATGGATTAACCAAGCATGCAGGTGTACCTAGTGAGAATCTAGAGTGGCATGGTCATAATGATTTTTATAAGGCAGTTGCTAATTCGACTACAGCCTGGTTATATGGTGCCTCAGGAATAAACTGTTCTTTGTTTGGTATTGGTGAGAGAACAGGAAATACCCCGCTTGAAGCTATGGTATTTGAGTATGCTCAATTAAAGGGTACTTTAGATGGAGCTGATACAACGGTAATTACTGAATTATCAGAATATTTCCAGAAGGACTTAGGATATGTTATGCCTACTAGAACTCCATTTGTAGGTAAGAATTTTAATGTAACCAGAGCAGGTATTCATGCAGATGGATTACTTAAAAATGAGGAGATATACAATATATTTGATACGGACAAGTTCCTTAATAGACCAGTTCTTGTTGCGGTATCTAATACATCAGGTCTGGCAGGAGTTGCACAATGGATTAATACATATTTTGGATTAAAACCAGAGGAAAAGGTGGATAAGAGCTGTGAACTAGTAGCACAGGTTAAGAAATGGGTCGATTCACAGTATGATGAAGGAAGAGTTACCTCGATTACTGATAATGAATTGCTAGAGGTTATAGATACTACATGTAAAAAACTAGGTATAACACTAGTAAATAATAAATAAAAAACAGGAGGACACAATTAATGACAAAGATAGCTATGACAACACCATTAGTAGAGATGGACGGAGATGAGATGACAAGGATCCTATGGAAGATGATAAAGGATGAATTATTGTTGCCATATATAGATCTTAAGACAGAGTATTATGACTTAGGACTTGAGTATAGAAATGAG